>CAYTSJ010000374.1:0-2577 GCA_964440385.1 uncultured Pusillimonas sp.
GGTGCTTGCCGCTTTGCGGCGATGAAATTGTACCGATGTAGAAATGTACATTGTGCTTGTTGCGGAAGCTGAAAGCCCTGCAGAACCGTATCATAAAGAACATTATACTCATGGGCCAGGCAGCCAGTGGAATGCCCAGGAAGAATCCAACCGAATGAAAATCTGAAATCTGACCGAATGAAAATTCGAAATCTGACCGAATGGAAATCTGAAATCTGACCGAATGAGTTTGCATGAGAAGATGCCACGCAGTATCTTACATCGCTATTTGATAATAACTTGCGAGGTACTGCCATGAAGAAAGACACTTATCTACCCCGATTGCTCGACGTCGCAGTTGCCGACTATCTGACTGCGTTTGGCGCGGTTGTGATTGAAGGTGCCAAGTGGTGTGGCAAGACTTGGACGTCGCGCCAGCACAGCCAGAGTGAATTTCTGCTTGGCAGTCCAGATGGCAATTTTCAGAACAAGCGGCTTGCAGAACTATCACCTGCTTTGGTTCTGGATGGTGCGGTGCCGCGCCTGCTGGATGAGTGGCAGGAGGTTCCGCTGTTATGGGATGCCGTCCGTGCTGAGCTTGATAAGCGCAACGCCAAAGGTCAATTCATATTGACTGGCTCTGCCACTCCCAACCAGAAGGGAGTCTTGCATAGTGGCGCCGGTCGTATTGGACGGCTGCGGATGCGGCCGATGAGTCTTTTTGAAGCGGGCCTTTCATCAGGCGTGGTATCGTTGGCGGAGTTATGTCGAGGCCGAATGTCTCCCGCCTTGACTGGCGAGGTGGAATTACGAACATTGGCAGAGCATATCGTTCGCGGTGGTTGGCCGGGTAATTTGTCTGTACCCGTTGCGAACGCCGGGCTCTTGGCGAAAGAGTACCTCGCGGCAATTCTGGAAAATGACATCGCGCGACTGGATGGCAGTAAGAAAAATGTTCAGAAGATGACCTTGTTGCTGAAATCGCTGGCGCGCAACGAAAGCACTACGGCCACGAACAAGGTTTTGAAGAACGACATCAGGGCAATTGATGCGGAAGATATTGATGATGACACCATTGCAGCCTATCTGGATACGTTTCGCAGGCTGTTCCTGTTGGATAACCAGCTGCCCTTTTCGCCTGCAACCAGGTCGTCCATTCGCATCAAGCAAGCAGAAAAACGCCATTTGGCCGATCCGTCATTGACTTGTGCCCTGCTGAGACTTAACCCCGAGGGCCTGATCAATGATCTGGAAACGTATGGTTTCCTGTTTGAGGCGCTGGCTGAGCGTGATTTGCGGGTGTACGCAAATTCCTTTGGCGGCGAACTCTATCATTATCAGGATTACAAGAACAACGAAATCGACGCCGTAATTGAATTGCCTGATAAAAGCTGGTGCGCTTTCGAGATCAAACTTGGGGCAAATCAAATTGACAGTGCTGCCAACCAGCTGTTGTCGGTCAACGCGAGTATAGAAAAATCAGGCGGTGCGCCAGCATCGGTTCTGGCGGTTGTTTGTGGCTTGACCAACGCCGCCTACCAAAGGCCAGATGGCGTATTTGTCGTGCCCTTGACTGCCTTGAAGAATTGAATACTCTCAGCAGTGTATCCATCAAGGTGCACTATGTTGGCAGTCGTGAAAACGCCCCGTACTGAGATTTCCCTGTATGGCGACGGGGCCCAAGATTTCACACATAACCTGAATTTTGGGCTGGCAGGGAATGCCGCAAAGGCTTCGCAGTCGGTCGGCTGTTGTGGACTCTCGGGGGCAGCGCCTGGGTGTCGCATGCGGGTAATCGCCCTGCGGCCGTGCTTGAGCCGTGGCAATGTGGTATACAACATATGCTATGTTTTTGCATAGCCAACTTTGCAGAATATAGGGTTTTACGTTTTCTCAGCGATGCAGTTAATTGACGCCAGGCATTGCCCGGGCAAGTTCACGGCAGGGTGCAAGAGCCTCTGCGTGACGCCTGCTGGTTGGCTGGCGTGGTGCTGGCGTCGGCCATTGCCGCAACCAACGGGTGGCGTCACTGGCGGAGTGTAGGGGCTCGTTGTTGACATGCAGATTATGGCATGCCGTGCTGACTTACAGCAGGTGCACTTCGCAGAAGGGCTTTGGGGCGGTGGCGTTGTTGGGCGCGTAGGCTTTCAGCCAGGGGTGGGCATGGTCGTCGCTGGTGAATGCTTTTTGGCCGAAGATTTGCCCGCAGGAGCTGTAGCGGATGATTTCGATGTCGGCGCAGGTGCCGGGCGTGTCGTTGGGTAAAATCCAGGTGAAGGGGGGCCAGAGCCGTTTGCCGAGCGACTGGCCATTGATGCGCAGTTCGGTGGCCATACCCTGGGGATCGACGTTCAGGCGCAGGGCGTCGGGGGGGATATGCAGCTTGGCGCGCTGAGTGATGGCGCCGGCGTAGCCGGCCAGGCCCAGGCCGTCGTTTTGGTAGGGAGCGAGGCGATTCTGGGGCTTGCGGGCAAAGGTTCCGACTAGCCATGCCAGCGGCAAATAGGGCAGGTCGCCGCAGGGATTTTTGAGCGTCAGCACATGTCGTCCGGCGGCGCTGGCCAGGTATTCGCTTGCCAGGTAGATTTCATTGAAGCC
>CAYTSJ010000375.1:0-2570 GCA_964440385.1 uncultured Pusillimonas sp.
TAGCTGCCGGTCATGCTGGGCGAGGTGGTGTACTGGCCGGCAATACCCAGCGTCGGGGTGCCCTGGATGTCGTAGACCTTGACCAGTTCGTTGGCGCGGCCCACTTTTGACGTTACGCCAAACGAACGGGCCGTGGCCTCGTAGGTCGCCTTGTCGATGCCTTGTGTGGCCAGCCACTCGCCGATAGCGGCGGCATCGTACATACGTTTACGTTCGGTATGCAGCACATTGAACACTTTGGGGTGCAGGTCAAGGCGCCCCAGGATTTCCAGCACGAAATAAAGGCGTTGGTGGTCGGCCATGCTGGCGTTGAAAGCGACCGGGACGCGACGCAGTACCACGTTTTCCGGCAGGGTTTTTCCCCATTTTTCGACCATGGGTTCCATGGTGGCGCAGTGCGGGCAGCCATAGGCAAAGAACTCAAGCACTTCCACCTTGCCCGGGGTGTCGGAAGGTTGGGCCGGGTTGACAGTTGTGAATGCAGGCTTCTGGGCCTGTGCCGATGCCGATAAGGGCAGCAACGTTGCCAAACCCAGGGTTGCCGCAGAAATCAGACGAGAAAAAAACGAATTCAAAGCCATGAGGGGTCCTGTCAGTGAAAAGGAAAAACGTTGAAATGAACTGCGCAAAGGTCGCTTGGGCGAGCCGGTGTGCAGCGCGCAACGACCGCAAACGTGGTGCTACGGCCGAACTACGGAAGTTTCTATCTTGGCATTCGACAGCGTTGCGCGAGATTTGTTCATGGCATCGATACCTTTGAAGGGGCCGACCCGAACCCGGTATAACGTCGTGCCGTTGGATTGAACGGGTTGTATGTTCGATTGCATGCCCAGCATCAGGATACGGGCTTGCATGGCCTGAGCATCTGCTTCGGCCCGAAAAGCGCCAGCCTGCAGGTAGTAAGTGGTTTGATTACCGGTACCTGGCTCGGCGCCGCTGGCGGTGGGTGGTGTTGTGCTGCGCGCCGCAGGGGCCGGTGCGGGAGCGCTTGGGGTTGCCGCTGTAGTACCCGTGGCCGACGCAATGGTCGCGGCAGCCGAAGGCTTGGCAGGGGCCGCAGGGGCAGTGCTGCCCCCAGCCGGTGCGCCCAGCGTGGTCAGCAGAGCGCCGATATCGTCCTGAAGGCTGACGCCGCCACTGGCCGCAGGGGCCTTGCCGGTGTTGTCTGGTGCTGTGCCTGACGCATCAGTGCGCCCTGAAAGCGACTGGTTGGGGTCAGGCGCAGTGCGTGGGTCGGGCAGCGGTTTTGTCGGGTCTGCACGGCTGAATTTGTCGGCGAAAGGCATGGGCATCTTCGTAACAAACCACGCCACCCCTGCCGCAATGCCCAGGCCCAGAATCAGGCCGAACAACAGCATGAAAATCCGGCTGCCGCTGAACATAGACCCGTTGGATTTACGACTTTTTGACATGGAAGCGACTTACATCTTTTCAGGGGCAGACACGCCCAGCAGGGCCAAACCATTGGCCAGTACTTGCCGTGTTCCTTGCGCCAGTCGCAAGCGGGCCAGTTTCAGGGCCTCGTTGTCGACCAGGACACGCTCTGCGTTGTACCAGGCGTGGAAATCGGCGGCGCAGTCGCGCAACCAGAACGCGATGTGATGCGGAGCCAGTTCGTTGGCGGCCTGGGTAATGGCCGCAGGGAATTCGGCCAAACGCTGCAGCAAGGCAAATTCGGTAGGGGCCACCAGGCAGCTGACATCGGCGTTGGCCAGTTGTTCGGCACTTGGGGCCGATTGCGTCAGCATCGAGCAAATGCGGGCATGGGCGTACTGGATGTAGTACACCGGGTTCTCTTCGCTTTTTGACAAGGCCAGGTCGATGTCGAAGACAAATTCCGAATCAGCCCGACGCTGTGCCAGGAAGAAACGTACGGCATCTTGCCCGACCCATTCGATCAGGTCGCGCAGCGTGACATAACTGCCTGCCCGTTTGGAAATTTTCACTTCAGCCCCGCCCCGCATCACCTTGACCATCTTGTGCAGGATGTATTCAGGGAAGGTTTTGGGAATGCCCAGATTCAGGCCTTGCAGTCCGGCGCGCACACGCGCGATAGTGCCGTGGTGGTCACTGCCCTGGATGTTGATGGCGCGGTGGTAGCCTCGTTCCCATTTGGCAACGTGGTAGGCCACATCGGGTACGAAATAGGTATAGCCGCCTTCGGATTTGCGCATGACGCGGTCTTTGTCGTCGCCCGTACCCAGTTCGGTGGTGCGCAACCACAAGGCGCCTTCGTGCTCGTAGGTGTGGCCGTTATCGACCAGGGCCTGCACCGCATTTTCTACGCGGCCGCTGGTGTACAGCGAGCTTTCAAGGTAGAAGTTATCGAACTTCAGGCCAAACGCTTGCAGGTCAAGGTCTTGCTCGCGGCGCAGGTAGGCCACGGCAAAGTGCCGGATGTCTTCAAGGCTGTCGAGGTTGCCGGTGGCAGTTACCTCGTCGCCATCGGCGGCTTTGACGGTTTTGCGGGCAATGAAGTCATTGGCGATATCAAGGATGTAATCGCCTTTGTAACCATCGGCCGGGAATTCGGGGGCGTCGGTGGCAATGCCGCGGGCGCGGGCCTGCAC
>CAYTSJ010000376.1:0-2543 GCA_964440385.1 uncultured Pusillimonas sp.
CATCAAGCCGGGTGTTTTGATCAACGAAGGTGTAGCCCAAAGAGTTATAGGCATTGGCATCCTCAGGGCGCAACACCATGACTTCACGCATCAGACGTTCAAACTCTTTGAAATTACCCTGCCGCTCGTAGAGCATGGCCAGGTCGTACTTGATTTCAGCAGAATTGCGGATGTCGGTGTTGGCCTTGGCCAAGGTTTGAACGGCCAGGTCAGTACGCCCGGCATCGCGGTAAATTGAAGCCAGCGACATGGCCAGCACCGCACTTTCGTTTTCGCTTTGCGGTTCGATGGACTGAATGGTTTTACGGGCCGCAACCAGATCACCCAGACGACCATACAGCACCGCTTCGTGCACCCTGACCTGAAACTCAAGCGCAGGTTCATCGATCAGCTTGAGCTGCTTTATGGCCTCGTGCAATTGCCCTTGCTGCTCGGCGATACGCACCAGCATTAAACGGGCATCAGAGGTATCGGCAAGTGCATCGCTCGCCTTGTCATCAAGCGACTGACGCCGTTGGGTTTGCACATTGATGTATTCGTTCAGTAGCTTCTTGGCCGTATCGTATCGGCCAGCACGGAAGTTGACTTCGGCTTCGGTGTATTCAAGATCAAAGTTTTCGGGTGCGTTACGGCGCATTTGCTGCACTTGCGCTAACGCGGCTTCGAAATCACCCCGTTCGGCAAGGCGTGAGACCAACAGCAGACCCAAACGCTCGGTTTGCGGGTAGCGCTGCAAAAAAGCCTTCGCGGAAGAGAGCGCGGTCTCGGGGTTCACTTTCAGACCATATTCAAGCAAACGCTGGGCGGCCTGCTCGGATGCCGGGTCAAGTTCTTGGGCCTTGCGCGCGTTATCCAGTGCACGCTCGGCGTTCTGCCCTGCCCACGCCGCATCCGCCAATGCCAGATAGGTCACCGGCAAATGGCGAACGGGGGCTTTGAGCGCCGAGTTCAAAACATCGTAGGCGGCACGCTTGTCAGCCAGTTTCCCGACAATGGCCGCCGCCTGACCGATAGCCTGATCTTTATCGTCAGCAAGTTCAATGCGCTTCCACAAGGCTGCAGCCAACCCCTCGGTTTGACCGCTAGATGCCGAAAGCGCAAGCGAACTGGCCACCGCCTCTTGGTCATTCGGTGCAACCAAGGCCCATAACTTTGCCGCTTGATGCGCTAATGGAAAATTCCGTCCGACCATTGAAAACTGAAATGCCCGCTTGGCCAGGCGAGGATCGGAAGTATCACGCGCAGCACGCAACAACAGTTCAGCCCCAAGGTCAAGATCACCGCGCTGAACCGCGAATTCGGCCACCATGATTCGATAAAGAAGCTCGGGGGTCAAATTAACAGCAGGCAGCGCATTGGGGCGCAAATGTATTTGCTCGACGGGCTCAAAAGGCACTGGCGTCGGATCATCGGAGGCAGCACCGGCAAACTGCGGGGACAATAAAAAGCCCGCAAAAACAGAGTGCCGCAGGAAATTCTGGAGTTTCATTAATAAGAACCGTCACAATTGCGTCGATAATATCGCGCCAGATGGCAAAATAACATAAAGCCGAACAGACTGTAGCCCCTCAATATGCCCGAATTGCCTGAAGTTGAAACCACCCGTCGCGGAATTGCGACGGTGATGCCGGGTCAAACCTTGAAGGCCTTCAAGGTCTTCGAATCGCGCCTGCGCTGGCCTATTCCTGCTGACCTGCCGGAAAGGGTAAATGGCCAGGTGGTCAGGTCATGCCAGCGACGTGGCAAATACCTCCTGATCGGGTTTGATAAAGGGGTCATGATTGTTCATCTGGGAATGTCTGGTTCGCTGCGCCGCGTCACCCTGACCGAGCCTGCCCGCAAACATGACCACGTCGAATGGTTATTCGACAACGCCCGTTTTCTTCTGCACGACCCGCGGCGCTTTGGCGCCGTACTTTGGCACGACCTGGCCGACGGCCCGGTACAGTCTCATCCCCTGCTCGCCAAACTGGGGGTTGAACCGTTTGGCGATGACTTCACCGCAGACCTGTTGCACCAGAGGTTACAGGGCCGTACCCAAAGCATCAAACAGGCCTTGCTGGGCGGAGATATTGTGGTCGGAGTTGGCAATATCTATGCGTCTGAATCATTGTTTCGGGCGCGAATCAACCCAAAAATCAAAGCAGGCAGTCTGTCAAAAGCTCGATGTGAACGGCTTTGGGCCAGCATTCGTTCCACCTTGTCAGATGCGCTGGAATCCGGTGGCAGCACCCTGCGTGATTATGTCAATGCGACCGGCGCACCTGGCAGTTATTTCGAGATTCATGCGGCCGTTTATGACCGGGCAGGCCTGCCCTGCCGGGTGTGCGGCACACCGGTCAAGCGAATTGTGCAAGGCCAGCGCGCCACTTACTATTGCCCGACCTGCCAACGCCGGTAATAGCAGGCCGCCCGGAACAGCCTTTGGTAAAACCCCTGGCCCGACAACCCTTTTAAACCACCAGGACCTTGCCTGGGTTCATGAGATTGTTCGGATCAAAGACGGCTTTGATTTTGTGCATCAACGCCATTTCAACCGGATC
>CAYTSJ010000377.1:0-2533 GCA_964440385.1 uncultured Pusillimonas sp.
ACTGCCTCCGGCATAGACCTGCCGGGCGAGGTCGACGGATTCGTCCCGACGCCGTGGCGGCACTGGAAGGTGCCGAGACCGAGCCTGCTGAAATGCCGGTGGCCTCTGACGACACCTCAGCAAGTGGCAAGAAAACACTGTCCAAAGAGATCAGGGTGGAGCAACTGCGCCAGTTACACACCTGGTTTAATACAGCCACTCACAGGGGAGGATTTCGGGTCGCTGTTATCTACCCGGCAGAATCCATGAATGCGATTGCCGCCAATGCGCTGCTCAAGGTGCTGGAAGAGCCACCAAGCCATACGGTTTTTTTGCTGGTCGCCGATGCGCCCGATCGCCTGTTGCCAACCCTGGTATCGCGTTGCCGTCGACTGCCTATGTCTGTTCCCACACGTGCCTGGTGTGCTGACTGGTTGCGCACGCAAGGTGTTGTTCATCCGGATTTGTGGCTTGATGCCGCTGGCGGTGCCCCCTTGAAGGCGCTTGTTGCGTCGCAAGAGCAAGCGTCGGCTTGCCCGGAATGGTTGTCTCAATTCGCGCAAGCGGCCTTGATACCAGGGTCCGCCGATATCGGGCCTACGGCAGATGCCCTTGAAAAAATTCCGGTATCGGTTTGGGTCGATGTCATGCAACGCTGGTTTGTTGATTTGTTGTTAGCCGTTCATGCTGCGCCGGCCCGGTATTACCCCAGCCTTGAAAAGCAAACCGCCAAAATTGCGCGGGCGGCAGCGCCGCAGGCCTTGGCCGATACATCGCGCTGGCTGGGCCAGCAGCGTGCTTTGGCAGACCACCCCCTGAATGCCAAGTTACTCGTCCATACCAGTGTGCAGCGCATCATGCTGGCCCTGGCGCCACGGCAAGTACAATAACTGTCTTGTTTTTTCCTGTTTTTATTTATGTACGTTGATTCTCACTGCCATCTTGATTTTCCGGAACTGGCGCAAGACCTGGATGGCATTCTGGCCCGGATGCAGCAGAACCAGGTCAGTCATGCGCTGGTCGTTAGCGTCAACTTGCCCAACTGGCCCAGGTTGCTCGAACTGGTCAAGCCTCACGATGGCCTGTATGCGTCGGTTGGTGTGCACCCCGACTATGAAGATGCCGAAGAGCCCACTGTGGAAGGTCTGGTAGAGCGCGCCAATTCATCTGAAAAAGTCGTTGCCATTGGCGAGACCGGGCTTGATTACTTTCGCTTGTCAGAACCCCTTGAGTGGCAGCGCGAGCGTTTTCGCACGCACATCCGGGCAGCGCGTCAGACAGGTTTGCCTCTTATCATTCACACCCGTGAAGCTCGGGAAGACACCTTGCGTCTGATGCGGGAAGAGGGGGCAGACCAGTGTGGTGGCGTGCTGCATTGCTTCACCGAGACTCTGGAAATGGCTGAAGCCGCGATCGACATGAATTTCTATATTTCATTGTCAGGGATCGTCACCTTCAAGAAAGCTCAAGATCTGCAGGCGGTAGCTGCACGTATTCCCATGGATCGTTTGTTGATCGAAACTGATTCTCCCTATCTGACGCCGGTACCGTACCGGGGTAAAACAAACGACCCCTCAAAAGTGATTCATGTGGCCGAAAAGATCGCCGAGTTACGGGGGCTGACCGTTGCTGAAGTGGCCCGCCAGACTACAGACAACTTTTTCAGGCTGTTCAATAAAATTCCCCAAAGGTAAGTGCTATGTCTGACATTTCACCCCCCGGTATCAGGTTCAGCATGCACATGCTGGTGGCTGTTTCGGCGCTGGCATTCAGTGTATCGGTTGGCGCTGTGTCACCGAATTGGTGGGTCGACATCACCAACGACAGGGTCGAAAAGGTCAAGACAGAACTGGCTATGGGCGAAGATCCCAATGTGAAAAGTCCTGAAGGGCAACCAGCCATCCTGCAAGCCATTCAAGACCAGGCTTGGGGAGTTGTTGATTTATTGATGGCGCATCGCGCATTCGATGCCAACATCACCAACAAAAACAATGAAACGCCCTTGATGTATCTGGCGATTGTGGGCGATGTGAAGCGGGCCAAGGCCCTGATCGCCAAAGGCGCGCAAGTCAACCGCCTGGGCTGGACGCCATTGCACTACGCCGCGTCCAAGGGGCAACTCGAGATGGTCAAGTTCCTGATGGCCAACCAGGCGATTGTCGATGCCCCCGCACCCGATGGCACAACGCCACTGATGATGGCGGCCTACTCGGGGAGTGATGCCGTGGTCAGGGCCTTGCTGGATGCCGGCGCTGAAGTGACTACCCGGAATTTGTCAAAACAGGATGCCGCCGACTGGGCGCGCAACAAAAACTTTGACAGCCTGGCCGATCGCTTGCAGAAATTGATACAAGACACGGTGGCACGTCGTCGGGCGGGAATAGATCCAACTCAGTCAGGGGCGCCGTCTGGCAGGGTGCTGACACCACCGCCAGCACCTAAGGCACCGGCAGCCAAACTGGCTGAAGACGCTTCGCAAAGCAGCGAATCTAACGGGACAGGGACTTCGTCGCTATTTGACCTGGATCGCTTTGATCGGGAAGCGCAGTAACAG
>CAYTSJ010000378.1:0-2523 GCA_964440385.1 uncultured Pusillimonas sp.
CTTCTGGAATCCGGGCAATTTTTTTGGCTGCCGGGCTGTCGTTGGCTGATGACAGAAAGCGCAGTGTCAGGGGCGATCAGGGGACGTTAAAGTCGCCTGCAATGGCTGAGCTGAAGGCCTCGGGTTTGAGGTAAGTGCGCAGCGCTGTATTGACATCGTTCGCAGTCATGTTTTGCAAGATTTCATCAATCTTTGCAGACCATTCAAACGACCGCCCCTCTTGCAGGTAATTCATCCATACCGTCGACAGGGTGTTGTCATCACTGCGGTTCAGGCGACGAAGGTTTAACAAGGCCTGCGTCGCTTCTTTGACCTCCTCGTCAGTGAACCCTTCACGCAGGGCGCGGTCAAGTTCTTCGTTGAGCGCGTTTTTAAAGCGATCCCGGTTTTCAGGGGCCAGAATGCCCGAAATGGACCATGCTCCTGAAGGTTCGTATGACGATGCGTTGACGCTTGAACCCACGCCATAAGAAATCCCTTCTTTGACGCGAATGCGTTCCCAGAGCCTTGACCGGTTTGATCCGCCAAGCAGGTAGTTGGCGACGTAAAGGGCATGGTACTCGGGTTGAGTGTCTTGAAGACGAAGTGGCAGGGTAGCCATGTAGACCGCATTGGCTTTGTCGGGTGTATTCAAGGTGATGAATACAGGGTCAACAGGCTGGTAAGGAGCGTCAAGGCGTGTGTAGGCAGGAGCTTTTTTCCAGCCGTCAAAGCCTTTCTTCAACGCCTCCCGGATGAGGTCGGCATCAAAGGCACCCACGGCGGTGAAGCGCAGGGTACCTGTTCCATAAAAGTCTTGATGAAATTTCACCAGGTCTTCTCGCGTGAGCTTTTCGAGTGCCGCAAGACGCTCGGTGAAGGTCGGTGTGTAGCGTGGGTCTTCTGCAGGCCAGGGGTTGTCATGCCGCTCCAGCGCTTGCGATGCCAGTGTGCCAGGCTCGGCCAGAGCACTGTTAATCGAGGTAGTGACCTGGGTTTTCCATATGGCCAGCTCTTCGGCCGGAAATGAGGGGTCGCGCAGCAGATGACTGACCAGGTCGATGACTGCCGGCAAATTGTCACCCGGGCTGGAGATGTCGGCGATGACGTTGCCCGCGCTTCCGCCCAGATTCAGTTCAGCCTGTAGTTCTGTGAGCGTGTTCTGGATGTCTTCTCGAGACAAACGGTCGGTGCCTTGATCAAGCAGTGAAGCCACCGCCACGGATACTGTTCGTTTGCCTTGGAGTGTCCGGGCGTTACCGAATTGCAGCAAAAGCTGCGCTTCGACGCGATTGCCGCGGGTCGGCTTGGGCAGCAGAGCCAATTGCACTTGGGTGCCATCAGACAATGCCAACGGTTCACGTTGGGTCTGGGCATCAATCGCCGCAGGGCTGGCATCAAATGCAGCTACGGTTTCTGTGTTGGCACGCCCGCTGTAGTCTTTAAGGAGTTCTGCAGGGCTTGCGGCAGCGGGCAGCGGTGCACGCCGGGTTTGAGCCGTTGGTAAATAAATGCCTTCGGTCCGGTTATCAGCGACCAGATACTGTTGCGAAATGCGCTGCACATCGGCCAGCGTTGTTTTTTCGATCTGGTCACGTTGCCAATAAAACAAACGCCAGTCCCCCAGTGCACTGGCTTCTGACAAGGCGGCCGCAAGATGGGCCGGATCAGCATGAATTTGTGACCACTGGGTCAGGCTTCGGGTTTTGACGCGTTGCAGCTCTTGCTCGGTGAAGGGATGGCTCGCAATGTCAGAGAGTGCTGCATTGATGGCATCCAAGGCACGGTAAGGATCGGTGCCTGCCTCGAGTTGCGCGCCAAACAAGGCATAACCTGGCTGTCTCATGCCACGGGCATAGCCAAACGTGCGTGCAGCGAGTTTTTGGTCGACCAGGGCCTTGTAAAGGCGCCCTGAGGGCACTTCCGACAGCATCGATGCGCCCAGCTCAATGGCGACGAATTCGGTACTGGCTGCCGGTGGGATGTGATATTGGGTAATGACCAGCGGTGTACCGCCATGACGCTTGACGATGACCCGGCGCTCGCCTTCCTGGACAGGCTCAATGGTGTATTCGGCAGGCAGTTCTCTGGAGGGTCGGGCAAGGGTGCCGAATGCTTCAGCAACGAGACCCAAGGTTCTGGCCGGATCGAACTTGCCTGAAATGATCAATATGGCGTTGTCGGGTTGGTAGTACTGACGATAGAAGGCCCGTAGTTGTTCAATATCAACGTTTTCAACATCCGAGCGTGCGCCAATGGTGTCTTTGCCGTAGTTATGCCACTGATAGGCAATGGCCTGGGCTTTTTGCATGACGGTCTGGAACGGATTGTTTTCTCCGGCTTCCATTTCGTTGCGAACAATGGTCATTTCGGCATCAAGATCTTTACGCGCAATGTTGGCATTGACCATGACGTCAGCCTGCCAGCGCACATACCAGTCGAGCAGGTCGGGGTCTGATGAAAAAGAGGCGTAGTAGTTGGTGCGGTCTTCCGAGGTTGTGCCATTGGCACGCAAGCCGCGTTTTGAGAATTCGGCCAGCGCAT
>CAYTSJ010000379.1:0-2519 GCA_964440385.1 uncultured Pusillimonas sp.
GCCTCGCTGCGCATTTGGCGCGCAGTGGCGACTTCTGTTTTCCTGGTATCCAGAATTTTCTGAAGAATGTCGCTCATGACTGGAATTTCCGTGTGTAAGCAGTAAATGAGTGGAGTTTATCGAGCGCTGCGCCATTGGCAATCAGTTCGAAGGCTTTGCTGACGCCCTCCTTGAGAGTGGCAGACCGGTTCCCGGCATAGATGGCCAGCCCGGCATTGAAGCCCACGATATCACGTGCTGCGCCTTCGACATTCCCAAGGGCCTCTTTAATCATGGCCGCAGATTCTTCGCGGTTGCTGACCTTGATGGCGCGGTTTGATGTCATAGTGATGCCAAAGTCTTCGGGGTGAATCTCATATTCGTTAACTTCACCGTCTTTGAGCTCGCCAATCAGGGTGGGCGCGCCTAAAGAGGCTTCATCCATACCGTCTTTGCCATGGATGATCAACACATGTTTCGAGCCCAGGCGTTGAAGAACCCGTACCTGAATACCGACCAGATCAGGGTGAAAGACGCCCATCAGCTGGTTGCCTGCCCCTGCAGGGTTGGTCAGGGGGCCCAGGATATTGAAAATGGTTTTGATGCCCAGCTCTTTGCGGATGGCGGCCACGTTTTTCATGGCGCCATGATGTGCAGGTGCAAACATGAAACCGATGTTTGTCTCGGCGATACATTCGGCAATGTGCTCGGGATTCAAGGCGATATTGATGCCCAGGGCTTCGGCCACATCGGCGCTGCCAGACGACGACGATGCGCTGCGATTACCGTGTTTGGCGACTTTGACGCCCGCGGCAGCGGCCACAAACATGGCTGCGGTTGAAATGTTGAAGGTATGGCTGCCGTCGCCGCCCGTCCCGGCCATATCCAGCAGATCGTCGGGGTAGGGGGTTTCAACTTTCAGCGCGAATTCGCGCATGACCTGTGCGGCTGCCGTGATTTCGCCAATGGTTTCTTTCTTGACGCGAAGGCCCATGATCAACGCCGTTGCCATGGTTTGCGACAGTTCGCCGCGCATCAGCATGCGCATCAGGTGCAGCATTTCGTCGTGAAAAATTTCCCGATGTTCAACGCAGCGGGTCAAGGCTTCCTGGATAGAGATGTTTTTCATTGGAGTTCCTGTTTTTTTACATTGTAAGAAATTGGCGAAGCAGCGCATGACCGTGTTCGCTAAGGATGGATTCGGGGTGGAACTGTACGCCCTCAATGGGTAAGGTTTTATGACGAACTGCCATGATTTCTCCGTCAGCGGTTTGTGCGCTGACCTCAAGGCATTCCGGCAAGCTGTCGCGCTCAATGGCCAGTGAGTGATAACGCGTCACAGTAAATTCGGGCGGCAGGTTTTTGAAGATGCCACGGCCGTCATGGCTGATGCTGGATGTCTTTCCGTGCATCAGGGTTTTGGCACTCACAATATGGCCGCCAAAAGCGGCACCGATGGCCTGGTGCCCGAGGCACACACCCAGTATGGGTTTGCGGCCTGCGAAGAGCTGGATCAATGGCACAGAAATGCCGGCTTCTGCCGGTGAGCATGGCCCAGGCGAGATGCAGATTCGGTCCGGGTTCAAGTCTTCGATGGCCTCAAGGGTTGTTTGGTCATTGCGAATCACCACCACTTCTTCGCCCAGTTCGCCAAAGTAGTGGACCAGGTTGTAGGTGAATGAATCGTAGTTATCAAGCATTAACAGCATGGTGGTCTCCGAAGTGGCGGGGGTCAGACGGGTTCATCAAGGCCAAATTGCACTTTTTCTGCAGCCCGGATCACTGCACGGGCTTTGGCCTCCGTTTCCTGCCATTCTTTTTCAGGGTCTGAATCGGCCACGATGCCTGCTGCGGCCTGAACGTAGAGCATGCCGTCTTTGATGACGCCTGTTCTGATGGCGATGGCGACATCCATTTCACCGCTGTAACTGATGTAGCCTGCCGCGCCACCGTAGATGCCACGGCGCACTGGCTCAAGTTCGTCAATGATTTCCATGGCTCGCACCTTAGGGGCTCCGGTCAGCGTACCGGCCGGGAAAGCAGCGCGCAAAACGTCCATATTGCTCAACCCTGGCTTGAGCGTGCCACTGACATTTGACACCAGGTGCTGCACGTGTGAGTAGCGTTCTATGGTCATTGTTTCGGTGACCTTCACGCTGCCGGTTACGGCAATGCGCCCGACATCATTGCGGGCCAGATCAATCAGCATGACGTGTTCGGCGCGCTCTTTGGGGTCTGCCTGAAGCTCTTCGGCCAGTTGTTGATCTTCTTGGGGTGTCGTGCCTCTGCGCCGTGTGCCTGCCAGTGGCCGGATTGTGACCATGGTGCGGTGCCGGTCTTTTTCGGTGACGCTTTCCTGACGCACCAGAATTTCGGGTGATGACCCCACCACATGGAAACTGTCAAAATCCCAGTAGTACATGTACGGTGACGGATTCAAGGACCGCAATGCGCGATACAGCGACAGGGGGGAGTCACGAAACGGTTTCGATATGACTTGACCGATTTGCACCTGCATGACGTCGCCCGCCGCAATGTAT
>CAYTSJ010000380.1:0-2509 GCA_964440385.1 uncultured Pusillimonas sp.
GGGTATCGAGCTGGCCTATAACGAGCCGCTTTCTGGCAAGCCCGGAAGCCGCAGGGTTATTCGGGATCGTCTGGGCCGCATCGTTGACGACGTGCAGGCCGCTGTGCCGCCAACCCATGGCAAAGACTTGTATCTTTCCATCGATGTCGGCGTTCAATTCGATCTTTATTCGGCGTTGAAAGCGGCCATGCTCGAGCATAAGGCCTCGGGCGCGGCGGGGATTGTGATTGACTCTCAAACCGGTGAGGTTCTGGCCTTGGCCAATTTGCCCGCCTATAACCCCAACGATCGTGCCAGCCGATCCGGTAACGAATTACGTAACCGCGCCATTGTCGATACGTTCGAGCCCGGGTCTATCATGAAACCGTTTACGGTAGGTCTTGCGCTTGATCTGGGCCGCATTCGTACCGATACCAAATTCAACACAGGTAATGGCAAGTATCAGTATCAGGGGTCAACCATTTCCGATGTGTCTCGTAACGGCGTAATCGATGTAGAAGGCATCTTGCGTCGTTCCAGCAATATCGGGATGACCATGATTTCAGAAAAACTGACGTCACAGGAAATGTGGACAAAGTTTACCGAGCTTGGTTTTGGGCGTGCGCCTGATGCGAATTTCCCCGGGGTTGCCGCCGGACGTTTGAGGCCCTGGGAGCGCTGGCGTCCCATCGAGCGCGCAACAATGTCATATGGTTACGGTTTATCGACATCACTTTTGCAAATTGCTCATGCCTATACCGCTTTTGCGCGCAATGGCGATATGGTTCCTTTGACACTTTTGCGCAGGCAAGGCAAGCGTCCCCCCAGTGTGCGCGTATTTACAAGCGCTACGGCAGCCTCTATTCGCGGCATGCTGGAAGCTGCCGCAGGCCCTGATGGGGCCAAACTGGCTCAGGTGCAAGGTTATCGCGTTGCCGGTAAAAGTGGCACGGCCCGCAAAATTGTTGATGGCAAGTACAGCACGCAGCGCTACCGCAGCTCATTTGTTGGCATTGCGCCTGTTTCTAATCCAAGAATTGTTGTGGCCATCAGTATCGATGAGCCTCAGTCAGGGGTTTATTACGGGGGGCGTGTTGCTGCTCCGGTATTTGCAAATGTAGTGGCCAGCAGTTTACGTCGCATGGGGGTACAACCTGATGCTCCGCTCGCTTCTGTGGTCGCAGTAGGTCCTAAAGCAGGAGCCGCTCGATGAGCAGTCATGATCTTGTTTCCCGGCTTGCGTTGCTGGTGTCGCGTGAAGCCCACTTATGTCTTGATTCCCGTCAGGTCAAAATGGGTGACGTATTTTTTGCGCTTGCGGGAGCCTCGACCGATGGTCATGGCTTTATTGATCAGGCCATTCAGGCCGGTGCTGCCGCCATCGTGGTTGAGACTGACAAACAAATTGACCCGGCCGTGCTAAGTGGTCGACCTGCCCTGGTCATTCCTGATGTGTCTAAGATTTTGGGGCTTGTTGCCAACGAATGGTACGGACGTCCCTCAGACGCCCTGACCCTTGTTGCGGTTACGGGGACCAATGGCAAAACCTCAACGGTGCAATGGCTTGCCCAGGCATTGAACGGGGAAGGGGTTGCCTGTGGCACTATCGGGACTTTGGGTATTACTTTGCCCGATGGCACGCATTTGGGTGGCACGCTGACCACGCCAGATGTTTTGTCTTTGCATCGCAGCCTTGCTGCAATGCGTGATGCCGGTGCCCGCGTAGTTGCGATTGAAGCTTCTTCCATTGGCATCGAGCAAGGCCGGCTGCAGGCTGTCACTATTGAAATTGCTGCCTTCACCAATCTGACTCACGATCATCTCGACTACCACGGCACTGTCCAGGCTTACACTGCAGCCAAGAAAAAGCTGTTTGGCTGGCCCGGGCTTCAGCGTGCCGTCGTCAATCTTGATGACCCTGTCGGCCTGTCTTTTGCCAAGGGAATTCAGGATGAAAACCTGTTGCACCTGACCGGCTATTCGATCGAAGGCAATGTGGCGGCCAGCGTCAGTGCCTCTGATATTCAAACTGGCGGTCACGGCATGATCTTTAATCTTGTGCTCGCCGAGGGTGTGGCACAGATTGTGACCCGTACCGTGGGGCGGCACAATGTTTCCAATTTGCTGCTTGTGGCAGGCGTCTTGCAAGCGATGGGATGGCCTTTATCGCGTATCTCGCGTGCACTTTCAGGATTGCAATGTGTAGAGGGTCGTCTGGAAATTGTCGAACCCTTGGCGTGTTCCGAGAAGTCACCGGCATTGCCCATGGTCGTGGTCGATTATGCGCATACGCCCGACGCATTGAAGCGATCCCTTGAAACTTTGCGCGAGGTTGTTGCGTCAAGAGCGGGTAAGTTATGGGTGGTGTTTGGCTGTGGCGGGGATCGCGATCGTGCCAAGCGCCCCATGATGGGTGAGATCGCCCGGCAACTGGCCGACAGTATTATTCTGACCAGCGATAATCCGCGTACCGAGTCGGCCGGTGCAATTATTCAGGAAATCGCGGGCGGTATGTCCGGGCAACCTCTGA
>CAYTSJ010000381.1:0-2501 GCA_964440385.1 uncultured Pusillimonas sp.
CAGTCCCGTATTGGCAATTTTCGGTTTTTACCCCGTGATGTGTTTGTTTTCGGGTGTGAGACAGCGGGGTTGTCGGCTGAACAGATGGCGCTTTTTGGGCCCGATCAGCGCTTGCGTTTGCCGATGCGGCCCGAGCAACGCAGCCTGAACTTGTCGAATGCCGTGGCGGTGACAGTGTACGAAGCGTGGCGTCAGCAGGATTTTGCCGGCAGTATTTAAGGCGACAACCCCGACGGGTTGCATGTTTCGGGTTTGGCCTCGCGCGACAACAAGCCTGAGACGGCTTCCCGGGGAGACAGCCCATCGAACAAGACGTTACATACCGCTGCGGTGATGGGCAGTTCAACATGATGTTGTTGACCCAAGGCCAGTGCTGCACGAGCGCAACGAACACCTTCGGCTGTGATGCCGTTTGCAAGGATGCTTTCCAGCGTTTGGCCTTGCCCAACGGCAAGACCGACTTGACGGTTTCTTGAGAGCGGCCCGGTGGCGGTCAGGACCAGATCGCCCAAGCCCGTCAGACCCGCAAATGTTTCGGGGTTGCCCCCGAGAGCGACGCCCAGACGTTGCATTTCGGCCAGGCCGCGTGTGATCAGGGCGGCACGCGCGTTTGTTCCAAGTTCAAGGCCATCGGCAATGCCACACGCGATGGCGATGACATTTTTCAGGGCGCCGCCGACCTCGACACCGATCACATCGGTGCTGCTGTAAATACGGGCATAAGTGCCATGCAGTGCCTGGGTTGTAAGCTCAATGACTTTCGGGCTGTCGCTCGCCACAGTGAGTGCAACAGGCAACCCTTGCGCGACTTCCCGGGCAAACGAAGGCCCTGAGACAACGCCAAGCCCGATACCGTGCAGATGTTTTAGCGCATTACGGGTGATTTCGTGCGGCAAGCGTCCGCTGTCTTGCTCAAACCCCTTGCAGGTCCAGACAATACCCAGCCCTTCGGTTTTGCGCGCAGCTAAGAGAGGGGCTATGGTTGAACATGTTTGCTCAAGCCCGGCAACCGGTACACCCAGAATGATGAGCCCTGGAAGTGCCTGTTCGTCACAGACGTGCCCGATAGCGTCCTCGAGGTTGCTTGTCGCCCTCAGAGAGGGCGGCAAGGCGACGTCTTGCAAGTAACGCGGGTTCTGGTGCTGACGGTTTATGGTGTCGACCTGCTGCGCATTGCGTGCCCACAATACGACCTCGGCGTGCTTGCAGGCCAGCGCCGCCAGCGCTGTGCCCCAGCTTCCGGCCCCCAAAACGCTGACTCGCAAGGGTGCAGAGCTCGACAAATTCATTTTATTGACGGGTCACGCCAGGGGGCAGTTCAATGCTGGATTGCTGTTGCTCGACCAGTTGTGCCAGACGTTGCTCGTAGAGTGCCTGGAAGTTGACCTCTGCCAGATGCAGTGCCGGCAGCGTGGTGCGGGTGATGGCATCGGCGACAGTGGCGCGCAGGTAAGGGTACAGCATGGTGGGGCATACGATGCCAAGCAACGGGTCAAGTTGCTCTTCGGGGATGTTGGCGGCTTCGAAAATGCCGGCCTGGGTAGCTTCGATCAGGTAAAGGGTTTTGCCCTGGATCTTGGTGGTCAGGGTAACCGTGACCGTTGATTCGTAGATGGTTTCAGCCAGACGCTGGCCGCCGACATTGATGGTGACCTCGACGTCGGGGGCTTCTTGCTCAAGAAAAATCTGGGGTGCGTTAGGCATCTCGAGCGAGAGGTCTTTGACGTAGGTACGCTGCAGATTAAAGGTGGGGGCTTGGTCCTGGTCGGCCATTTGTTTTCCTATGGATAATTGTGATGCGGCCTTGTGGCCGCAGCAGATTTTACGTGTTCAACAGCGGGGTGAGGCCGCCGGCGCGGTCGAGTGCAGCCAGGTCGTCATAGCCACCCACGTGGGTTTCCCCGATGAAAATTTGTGGAACAGTACGACGGTTGGTGCGTGCCATCATGGCCTCGCGCTGGGCGGGGTCGAGATCGATACGAATTTTCTGGATTTCAGTAACGCCGCGTTGTTTGAGCAACATTTCGGCACGGACGCAGTAGGGGCATACGCCGGTGCTGTACATTGTAACGATAGCCATCTTAGTCCTCGAGAGGGGTAACAAGAGTATTAGTGTTTGCCAGAGGTCGGCATGCCTGCTTCGACCCATTTTGTCAGGCCACCTTCCAGGCTGACAACCTGTTCGAAACCGCTCTTACGAAGTTTGTTGGCAGCACTGACTGAAATGCGGCCATGATCGCAAAAGACAATCAGGGGTTTGTCTTTGGGCAGCGTATTGATTTTGGCGTCAATGTCGGCCAGCGCAATATTGCGTGCCTGCGGGATAGTGCCCGCTTTGAAACGCTCGTGGGGGCGCACATCAATGAAAATGCCATTGCTCTGGTTGCTAAGGCGAACTGCTTCAGGAACGGGGACAACGCTGGCGCGACTGCCTCGCATCAGTGTGGGCCAAAGGAGCATCAGGCCGGAAATCACGGCAATCAGTAAAATATAGATGTTGT
>CAYTSJ010000382.1:0-2497 GCA_964440385.1 uncultured Pusillimonas sp.
ACATCTTCACAGACCACTTCGATAGCCTTGGCGTCCTCTTCCAGGGCTGGATCACCCGAGTGAAGGTTGTGGAACCAGAGAAACAAGCCCACTTTCTGGTCTAGAACGGTATCGCACAGGCAATCGAACAGGGCATCCAGATTACCCCCGAAGAATTCAGGGAAATCGACGGCTTTAACCACCGCCCGCAATACCGCTGAACGGCTGCGCGCCCGATCACACTCGACCCTGTGGCATGCCATACCCAATGCCTGCGATTGTTCGGCCAAAGACTCAAATGTGACTTTGGCCGGATCAAGCTGCCCACCTTTTTTCAGTTGTTTTTCCAACGCAATCTGAGTCATTAGTTTGCCTCTGAAAAATGGATTTAAGCCGTTAGCGAACCAGGGCTTTGGTGTTCGCATCGACAACCGCCATAGCGGCCATATTGACGATACGGCGAACCGTAGAACTGGACGTCAGGATATGAACGGGTGCATTTGCACCCAGCAAGAATGGACCGATGGCCACATTGCCTCCCGCGGCCGTCTTAAGCAAGTTATAGGCGATATTTCCCGAGTCAACGTTGGGGCATATCAACAAATTGGCTGGCCCTTTGAGGGTTGTTGAGGGCAATATACGCTCGCGCAGTGAGGCATCAAGCGCCGCATCACCGTGCATCTCGCCATCAACCTCGAGTTTGGGGTCGCGTTCGCGAACAATATCAAGTGCCTGACGCATTTTCGCCCCCGATGACGAACTTCCCGTTCCAAAATTAGAACGTGACAGCAAAGCCACTTTAGGTTCGATATTGACCCGACGCATTTGCTCAGCGGCCATCAGGGTGATTTCAGCCACCTGCTCTGCCGTCGGGTCGTCATTGACATGCGTATCAGCCAAAGCCACAGTACGCTCGGACAACAACAGAATGTTCATTGCAGCGTAAGTGTTGACCCCGGGCGCTTTACCGATAACCTCGTCTATGAAGCGAAGGTGGTCGGCATAAGAGCCCACGGTGCCGCAGATCAGACCGTCGGCGTCGCCCATACGCACCATCATGGCACCAATCAGCGTCAGGCGACGACGCATTTCAACGCGTGCCATTTCTTTGCTGACACCCCGACGGCACATGAGCTCCCAGTACGTTGTCCAGTAGCTGTGAAAACGTTCATCCCAATCAGGATTGGTGACTTCAACATCGACACCCAATTGCAAACGCAGGTTAAAGCGCTTGATACGCGACTCGAGAACGTTCGGCCGTCCCACCAGAATAGGTTTGGCAAGCTTTTCGTCGACGATGATCTGAACGGCCCTGAGCACCCGCTCGTCTTCGCCTTCGGTGAACACTATGCGCGCCTTGCCACCATCTCTGACCATGGCTTTCGCTGCCGAGAACAACGGCTTCATGAAGGAACCGGAGCGGTAAATGAACTGCTGCAGCTCTTCGATATACGCATCAAAATCTTCGATCGGACGGGTGGCAACGCCATCGACCATGGCCGCCTTCGCAACGGCAGGCGCAATGCGCAAAATAAGACGCGGATCAAACGGCTTGGGAATCAGGTAGTCGCGGCCAAAAGAAACACCATAGGTACCGTACGCTGCCGCAACAACATCGTTTTGCTCTTCTTGAGCCAACGCTGCTATCGCATAGACAGCCGCCTTTTCCATGCCACGCGTAATGGTGGTTGCACCCACATCCAGCGCACCCCGGAAAATATAGGGGAAACACAACACGTTGTTGACCTGGTTTGGATAATCGGAACGACCCGTTGCCATGACAATGTCATCTCGTACCGCATGAGCATCTTCTGGCAGGATCTCGGGGTTGGGGTTGGCCAACGCAAGAATGATCGGGTTCGGGGCCATGCGCTTGACCATGTCGGGCTTGAGTACTCCACCCGCCGACAACCCCAGAAAGACATCGGCATCACCAATGACCTCGGCCAGGGTCCGCGCATCGGTTTCTTGCATATAACGGGCTTTATCGGGATCCATTAGCACGGTGCGGCCTTTGTAAACCACGCCTTCGATGTCAGTTACCCAGATATTGGGGACTGGCAGCCCCAGATCGACCATGAGCTCAAGGCACGCCAAGGCTGCAGCACCGGCACCCGAGACCACCACCTTGACCTGGTCAATTTTTTTGTTGACCACACCCAGCGCACCAATAAACGCTGCCGCCACGCAAATGGCCGTGCCATGCTGATCATCATGAAACACCGGAATGCTCATGCGCTCGCGCAATTTGCGTTCGACAGTGAAACATTCAGGCGCCTTGATGTCCTCGAGGTTGATACCACCGAAAGTGGGTTCAAGACCCGCAATGATGTCAACCAGCTTGTCGGGGTCTGTTTCGTTGATTTCAATGTCGAAGACATCGATGCCCGCAAACTTCTTGAATAGAACCGCCTTGCCTTCCATGACGGGCTTGGAAGCCAGAGCACCGATATTACCGAGCCCTAAAACTGCAGTCCCGTTCGTGATGACCCCCACAAGATTACCGCGCGCGGTGTAG
>CAYTSJ010000383.1:0-2475 GCA_964440385.1 uncultured Pusillimonas sp.
CGTTGGCCAAAGCCGCACTGGCCATGGGCAACACGCCCACACAGCGCAAACATCTCGCGGTCATCCGCAGGCTCAACGAGTTTGGTTTTTTCAGGGCCGGTGGCGTTTTGGTGGGCACCCATGCGTTTCTGAGCTACGCCAACATGCTCGGGCTGCGCTGGCACCAGGCGGCACAAACCGCCGACATCGATTTTGCGCACGCGGGGCGCAACATCTCGATTGCGCTCCCCGCCAACATCCGGGCCGAACCACATGCCGCACTGACCACCATGGCGGAAGGCTTTTTGCCTCTGGTGCAGTACCAAGGCAGCGCTGGCGCCTCGTACCGGCATCCGGCGGAGCCCGAGTTCCAAATCGACTTCCTGACACCCCGCACCAGCGACAGCGAAGACCCGATCAGCGTGCCTGAACTCGACGTGGCACTGCAGCCCTTGCGCTTCATGGAGTACTCGCTCGAAGATGTGCAGCAAGCCACCCTGTTCGACCCCACTGGCCGCTGTGTGCTCGTGAGCCTGCCCGCGCCCGAGCGCTACGCCATACACAAACTCCTGATTGTGGGTGAACGCACTGGCGCGATGCGGGCAAAAACCTCCAAAGACCTGCTGCAGGCCGCTTCGCTGTTGACCTACTTCCAGCACCACGACCCAGAAGCTGCCGAAAACGCCTGGCAAGACGCCTTGTCGCGCGGACCGGGCTGGCGCAAACGTGCCCACGAGGGGCGCGATGCCCTCAAGGCAGTCGCCCCTGCGGTGGCGAACCTGTTGATCGGGTGAATGGCCACCGGCAAACCCGCATGAACGACGCCCTGCGGGAAAGGCTGCAATCGCACACACCCAAGGCTGGCTGAGCCCCCACGCTGCCTGCGTTCAAAACCACGCGCCCACGCGCGAGAGAGCGCAGCGAAAACAGTCATGCGGTCACATCCCAAACCGCAAGTGAAATGACAAACATTGTCATACGCCACCCTGCAGGGGTGCCATTTTTCGCTTGCCACGCAAAAAAACGGCCATTTTGCCTATTTTTTAAGCAGATTCATGCTGCTTTTCCCTGGCACGGGATATGCTGAAGTAGGTTCCCAACCATTTCTTCTCAAGGAGCGAAAGCATGAAGAAAACACTGCAAAAGGGTTTTACCCTGATCGAACTGATGATCGTTGTGGCGATCATCGGCATTTTGGCGGCCGTGGCATTGCCGGCTTATCAGGACTACATCAAGAAAGCCGCCTACACCGAAATTACAGGCGCAATGGCACCGTACAAGTTGGCCGTTGCTGAATCACATCAAAATGGCACCGCATTGGCCGACATGGATGCGGCAACAAACGGTGGCGCGGCTACCGGAGGCATGCCACTTACTCCGGCAACGTCTACGACCAAGGCATTGAACAGTTTGGTGGTCGCTGATGGCGTGATTACCGCCACGCCTAATGCCTACAAGGGTATTCTCGCAACTGAAACGTGCGTGCTGACCCCAACCGTGGACGGACAACGTTTGACATGGGCCTACAGCGGTGCTTGCGTAAACAAGGGCTACGTCAAAAACTGAGTGCTTTAGCGGAATACCTCCGCAAGACCACCCAACCCAAAGCCGCGACTTACTGTCGCGGCTTTTTTCATCACAAATCCGTCGTCAAGACCTTGAGCGCACAAAAACACCCCGCGCTCAATTTTTATTTCAGCATCCGGCCACGAATAGCATCCAAACCATCGGCACCATGGGCAACGGCATTGCGCAGGTTTGCGCGGTATCGGGCCTGAATGTGGTGATGTTCGGCATCCGCGACGCGGCGGTGCAAGCAGGCATAGCCACCGTGTCAGGCAGCCTGACCTGCTGATCAACAAGGCAGCCGAAAAGGGCGCGGCTGGCACGCACACAGGGCAGCTCACCGCGCGCCTTGCCCTCGGAGACGCCGAACCACATGCGTGAGGCCGGGGGGGGTCATCGCGCGCGCGCTGCGAGGAAAATGGAGTCAACGCACCGCACTAAACTGCGGGGCTTTTTCGTTGGTCATTCACCCCCCCTTATGTAAAGGTAATTCACTGTGAAACCCATCCAAACCATCGGCATCATCGGCGCCGGCCCCATGGGCAACGGCTTTGCGCAGGCTTGCGCCACGTCGGGCCTGCAAGTGGTGATGGTCGATATCAACGAAGCGGCTGTGCAAAAGGGCATTGCCACCGTGTCGGGCAGCCTGGACCGGCTGATCAAGAAGGAAAAGCTGACGGCGGCCGAAAAGGACGCGGCGCTGGCGCGCATCAAAGGCAGCACCAGCTACGACGACCTGAAGGGCGCGCAGTTGGTGATTGAAGCGGCCACCGAAAACGAAGCGCTGAAAGTCAAGATCCTGCAGCAGCTCGACACCATGCTGCCGGCCGACACCATCGTGGCCACCAACACCAGTTCCATCAGCATCACCAAACTGGCGGCCACCACCCAGCGGGCCGACCGTTTCATTGGCATGCACTTTTTCAACCC
>CAYTSJ010000384.1:0-2462 GCA_964440385.1 uncultured Pusillimonas sp.
GACCAACTTGCTCGGCAAACGCTTTACGGAATGCTGCCTCTCGAAGATGCTTTTCAACACCCGAGTAACCATGACGCTCGGAGTGTTCCCAGAATCGAACGTCGCGAAATTGCGACAAAGTCATGCCAGTATCACTTTGAAACCAGAGTAGAGCTGCATGACGTGCTGCTCGGCATGTTTCAGGGAAATCAGGGCGTAAGTCGGCAGGACGCGCACGATTAGTGGCACCCAAAATATTTAAGGCAAGCATGATGAAATCCTAGCGGGAACTGCCGCAGCTAAGGGATGAAGGGTGGATTATTGCCGGGAGTACCGAGCTAGAAAAAACAAGGGGTTGATGCTACTGCCGAGATAAAAATCTTAGCGTTGCTGAGGGAGTTTTTCTGAGAAAATCCCCCAAAAATCCCGCAAAATTAAGCCAATGCATTGTTTAGCAATGTTTTACGGTGCTCTCCGTTCGCACCAAAGTATTTATTTCCGGTGCTTTCCCATTCAAGTACTTCGGCTCTTCCCCGGTAACGGGGGATGCGAACTCACTAGACACGGTTAATCACACCGTTCAAACCGCACCTGGTCCGTGGTTTTTATGGCCAGCCCCACTCAATAAAATAATCATAAAGTTTTGGGGTGTTGGTTCTTATTACGATCAGGTGACTGCCTAAGTCTCGTTTTGGGCAATTGTTATTATCTGATCACCAAGCTCTACCTGAGATCCGCGTCCTGTGCGGGTATTGAAGCGTCAGTGCCGCATCAAGCCGAATGTTCAATTCAATTCGATTGTTCACAGGATGGCAGGGTTATTTAAGGCGCTCACTGAAAGATGGACTCAGTCAGCGACGCAATCGGTATGAGTCTGGCGTCTTTATTGAGACTTAGTGATCAAACTCACACTCTTCAAACTCCAATTCACAACTCTCCGCAAGACCTGATGAGGCCATGCGACATTGGCGTGACCGTCAGGGCGACCGCTATGTTTACCATGAGTTATCAGTAAGGTCGGGTTGTTTTGCTTGTTCACCGCGCTTTATAAGCAAGCCTTTACCCCATTACACGGTTGTACTTGCCCGCCAAAAAACCTGTTGGGCTCCAGGCAGGCCTTTGATGTCTCTAAGCAATACGTCGAGTTCGGTGCCTTGTAACATGACTGGAAGCAGGGTAACTTCTATTTCGGTTTTCTGGTCGCCAAACGCTGTCACTTCGGTGTCGCGAAAGGGCAGGTTTGCCGCGTCCAGATGACGCGTCAGTGTTGCGAGAATCTCATCGCAGCATTCTTCAGACGCGATAATGTGTATTGAGTAAGTGACCTCCACTTCGTCGGGATGAAGCGGACGCCGGTTGATGCGGTCGACAGCAGGTCGCAGCAAGGTATTGGCGGCCAGTACAAATACCGTACCCAGTATCGCTTCCGGCAAGAGGTCCGCGCCGGCAGCGCAGCCCACAGCAGCTGAGCCCCACAAGGTGGCTGCCGTATTGATCCCCCGCACGTTACCTTCTTCACGCATGATGACGCCTGCCCCCAGAAAGCCAACGCCCGAGACGACGTAAGCCAGGACCTGAAGCGTTCCCGGAGACCCACCGTGAAGTTCATGGAACCGCATGGCGGTATCGACAAAAAGGGCCGCGCCTACCGAAACCAGGACATTTGTTCTTAGCCCTGCGGTACGCAGGCGGAATTGTCTTTCAAGCCCGATCGCACCGCCCAGCAAAAAAGCGGCGCTAAGGCTGATCAGAGAGTCGATGAACGGATATAGTTCAAAGTAGGCAAAGGCGTGCATGATTTAGGGTGTCAGTTTTATCAAAGGAGTCGACTATAGGCTATCTTTGTTGACATTGTGTGGCAGATGTCCGATTGAATTGAAATGGGTTATCTGTCGGCCTGAGTGTGCTCTGATTGCCGCGTTCGTGTTTATGTCATGGGCTTGTCTAGCCCGATTGGCCCATTCTTCCAAAATCATTTATGAACCTGCATCGCTCTTGTTTTCACTGGTTGTTGACCAGCTTATGCTTTGCTGGCATGGCCACCGGGGCTGTTTTTTACGGATTGGATTCATCAGGCCTCGCCACCAGGATATGGGGCGTAAGCGCAGGTTTGGTCCTTATCGTTGCCATTATCGATATGGTTGTCGTGTTGTGTCGCAAAGAACTGGGGCTTGATGTGATTGCGGTTGCGACCATTGGCGGCGCACTGGCATTGGGCGAATCGTTTACCGCTGTCATCATTGCCCTGATGTTTTCAAGTGGTCGGGCGCTAGAGCAATACGCAGAAAACAGGGCGCGTCAGGAAATGACGGCCTTGCTTGACCGCACGCCACGGCTGGCGAACCGGTACCAGGGGGGTAATCTGGTTCAGGTATCGATCGACGAAATTGTGCCTGGCGATCGACTTCTGGTGCGTGCCGGTGAAATTTTACCAGTCGATGGCAATCTGATTTCCACGATGGCGCTGCTCGATGAGTCCAGCC
>CAYTSJ010000385.1:0-2458 GCA_964440385.1 uncultured Pusillimonas sp.
AGCATCAAGATCATTACAAATTTTGAACCCATTTTTAACGATGTGCTATGACACGCACTGATGCCACAGTGCTAAATTTTGATTATCTGTACTTTTTACTAATTTTCAAAGTTATGGTCCTCAGTTTCCCAGGGTTCAGCGCGCGCCGGGGTAAAAACCAGACGTTTTCCGCGCAATACGCTTTAAATGTCGTGTTGCTGACTGCGCTATGCCATGCGCCGGCTTACGCCCAAAGCGCCGCCTCTTTTGAAACTCCCGAATACCTGGCCCAGGAAGGGTTGAAAACCATTAATGCCTCGGAAGCCTACAGCCTGGGGTACACAGGGAACGGCATCAGGGTAGGGATCCTTGATTCCGGCATTGTCTCCTGGCACCCTGAATTTGCAAACAAAGTTGTCGGGGGCTATGACTTTCAGCTTAACCGCGCCGTCAGCCAAAGCGATGGCGTTGATACTGACAAGCATGGTTCACACGTCAGTGGCATTATGGCGGCCTTGCGTAACGGTACCGGCATGCACGGGGTCGCCTACAACGCCACTATTTTTTCAACGCGCTACGGGGAAGGCAATGGGGCCTCATCAAGTTTGAGTCGCAGCGCAGGACCCGCCGCGTACATTCAGTTTGCCAAAGAAACTGACCCCGTGTTTGGCCAGGCCTGGGGCTACATGGCCAATCAAAACCTGGTCGTGATCAATAACAGCCTGGGCGTCAACAACTGCGACCTGGGTGTAGCCGATGGCGTGAACAAACCTTGCCATGTCGCCGATTTTCGGCTGAGCACAAACACCTCCTCGAGCGCTAAATTTATTGCAGACGAACTTTTTCCGCAGACAATCAATGCCCTGACGCGCCTTAAAAACGCAGGCACCTTAATGGTTTTCGCCACAGGAAATGAAGGTCAGCCAAACCCCGACTTTCTGGGCGGGCTGCCCTATCTGTACCCCGCACTGCAGTCCAGCTGGCTTGCCGTGACCTCCATCAACACCACGGATCTTTCGCTGTCTGCATTTTCCAACAAATGCGGCGTCGCCAAGGCCTGGTGCCTGGCGGCGCCAGGCAGTATCAGCACAACCAGCGACTGGGTGGGTATCAACTCGGTCAGCAACAAGGGGGGCTATATCAGACTGGCCGGCACGTCCATGGCAACACCCCATGTGACCGGCACCGTCGCCCTGGTGAAGGAAGCCTTTCCGTTTTTCAGCGCCTACCACTTGCAACAGACGATCTTGACGACAGCCACCGATCTGACACCCGGTGATGGCAAGCGGGTGGACGACACTTATGGCTGGGGCCTGCTGAATGCCGGCAAAGCCGTTCGAGGCCCGGGCCTGTTTGTCTCGACGTTTGACGTCGATACGATGGGTTACAGCGCAACCTTTTCAAACAACATTGGCGACCTTTCTTCAGAAGCCGGCTACGGTGCCGGGTCGTTGATCAAGCGCGGGGCGGGCACCCTGACCCTGAGCGGCATCAATTCCTACACGGGCACAACCACAGTAGAAGGCGGTACTTTAGTAGTGGCGGGCATCAACAACACCGGCGACACGACCGTGAACGCGGGTAACCTGACCGTCGCAAAAAGCGCCGAGTTAAATTCCGCCAACAACACCGTCAATGGCGGCAAAATGGTCGTTAACGGGAAACTGCCAACCAGCAGCACGACCACCATCAATACGGCGGGCACCCTGGGCGGAACCGGTATCGTGGGCAAGCTGGTGAACTACGGTACCGTTGCCCCCGGCAACTCGGTCGGTACCCTAACCATTGCAGGTGACTACATTGCCGGCGATGACTCTACCCTGCTCATTGAGATCAACCCCGATGGCAGCTACGACCGCCTGATCATTGGCGGCGATGCTTTTCTGGACGGCGAACTTGATCTGGTAGGCGGTCCTTTCCGGCAAGATGTTGATTACAGCTTCCTGACGCTTGACGACAACGATGATGACATCAATGGCGCCTTCGATGAAATTGATACAGACCTGCTGTTCCTGACGCCAACATTAAGAATTGCAGGATCTTCATTACTGCTGGAGGTTTTTCGCAACGACAAGACTTTTGCCGCCTACACCCAGACGCACAATCAACGCGCTGTGGCTAACGCCCTTGACCCCTTGTCGTCAGACCCACCCGACGCCATGGAGAAGGTGTACGACGACATCTTGAACTCAACCGCCGCCACACTCCCCGGCATGATGGATGAGCTAAGCGGCGAGGCCCACGCCACCGTCCAGTCATCGTTGCTGGCGCAAAGCGAAGTGTGGAACAGCACCCTGACGCGCCGAATCAACAGCCTGCAAACCCGGCCATCCGGTACCGAGGCCCGCCCCGCCTGGATCAGTATTCAGCGCCAATCAACCACCCTGAATGGGGCTCATGGGTCTGCCAAATCACGCAGTCATACCAACGGTCTTTACATCGGCGCTGACAAAGAAATGAACCAGGGGTGGTATGCCGG
>CAYTSJ010000386.1:0-2453 GCA_964440385.1 uncultured Pusillimonas sp.
GGCTATTCGGCTCATGTGGCGTTGCAACGCAAAGCTGCTGGGGGAGTGATCTAAACCAGTTGGCCCCGCGTTATGGTTTCAGCGCTTCTTTGCCAGCAGTTCAGAGCGACCAATCACTTCACGGCTGCGCTCTGGTTTGCGTGGCCCGGAGAAGCCGGCTTCTTCGATGGCGGTATCTAAACCACGGAAATGCGGGGCGGCTTTGGGGCTGCGGACTGTTTCCATGCCTTCGTTCCAGGCATGCACCATATGTTTGGCTACGTCACGCCAGGCGGGCTCGTTCTTCGCGGCTTCGATCACTTCCTTGCCGACCTCTACGGCGGATTCGCAGAGTTGCTCGAGCATGGCTGCGTATTTGCTCGGGGCAATGCCCAGTACGGCCTTGAAAAAGGTTTCCAATGATCGACCCGGTGTCCAGGTTTGCCTGCCTCCTACGGACAGGCCAGGCGGGTTGCTGGCGAAGCGCGGGTAGGCCTGAGTGGTTACCAGGTCATAGGCCGGGGTGAAGCCCACGTCCGTTCGGGAGGAGTAGAACAGCGCTATGTTCTTCGCGTGGCAGTCGGCATTGCGTACCACGTAGTTGGTCAGCAGGTGCCAGCCCAAGTGCTCGCGTTGCGCTTGCAGACGGTCAGCCGGAATGTAGGGCCGTGTTGCATTCCACACCCGTTCGGTGGTGGGTGCGTACTTCTCATGGGGCGGTAAACCCAGCAGCCCGCAGGCGTCCTCGACGCCGTAGCGGGGGATGCCGTGTTCGTCCACGTCGAAGCGATCCACTACCAGTATTTTGCCGTCCTCAGACATGCGACAGGCTGCGACCGGCACGACATTCAGCCGCTCCAGTACGCGCATGGTGTAGAACTCGTTGAAGCCCAGAAAAGGAGTGGTGTCGTCGGAGCCTTTGATGATGTGAAAGCCGGTGCGCAGGGTCGGTTTGCCTAGCGGCTCCCGAGGTTCTGCGGCATCGGTGGCAATGAATTTGGGCACGACCCCAGATACGGCTACCCGCGCGTATTGCCGCACCAGTGCGGCAAAGTGTTCGCTGGTGTTTTCTGCTTTGAGCAGCTGTTCTATCTCCAAGGGTGCCATCTCGACGCCAGGCTGAACGCCTTCTGGCGTTACCGAAACTCTACCAATGCCGGTGGCGCCCACCACACCCAGCAGCGACAGATCGGTGCCATCAAGTAGCGGACCGAACTCTTCACGGATAACGCCCAGCAAATACCCCTCAGGTAGGTTTTGCCGAAAAAAAGGGAACAGATCGCGGGGCCAGCGCCATGCTTCTTCACGCACTGGCATCGCCAGGCTGACAAAGTTTTCGGTGGCCGTGCCTGGCAGATATTTCAGCACGTACTCATCGCGCTCCCGATACAGCTTAGCCACCAGCCTTGAGCTGACGTAGACGTCGAGGATCATACTCAAGCGCTCCCCGACCGCTGCTCGTTGAGGATGTCTTCAACCGTGCGTTCGTGTCCGGCTTTAACCAGCTTCAGGTCATACCCGGCCGCCTCTAGCAGCCGAACCAGTACCGAAACGCTCATATCGCCTTTGGCCAGTGTTTCCATGCGCGCCACCGTGGTACGCGAGACGCCGGCACGGCTGGCCAGAGCGTCCTGGCTCAGCTTTGCATCACCACGCGCCTGTTTCAGCATCTCGGAAACATCGTAGAGAGAAGTCATTTGTAGCCCTTGGGCATCAAAAAAGGATGTAATGCCGAAAAATGTAGCTCTTGGGCTACATTTTCACAAGGGTCGCGATGACCGAATTGTGGCCTGAGGGCTACAGATGCGGGCCTCTAGTCACTTTTTGTAGCTTGAGGGCTACAAGCTACTCGACGTGGCCAGCAAATGCTTCACCACGAGTGATGTAGTGGGCAAACAGTTCCGTGAGAGTGACGTCAAAGTCATCTACCAGGATGGAGCGCATGGCGCTGAACCTTATCAGCGACTCCTTGGGCTCTGTCAGGTAGCGGAAGTGGTTAACGATTTGGTCTTCTTGTGCTGTTGCAGTCATTGCACGCACAGCATCCAGCTCGTTCTTGGCCATTTCCAGGGCCTTGGCGAAAAATGGGGCGCAGCCGAAGAAATGGTTAACCCTCTCCAGGCCCTCGCTGGCCAGTTTGTACGCCATGCGCCTGCTGGCTGGAGCCGTAAGAACAATGCCGACATTGGCAAACTCTTCGGTTTCGGCAAAAGGCGCAAAGCGCACGATGGAATAGATGCACGCGTATCTCATTCAGGGCAGCTCTTGAGGTTGCTTGGTTGACAAAAAATGACTTCAGAGTATTTTTGTCAACCAAGGGGGGCACATGATTTACGACAGAATACGACGCGCCAGGCTGCTTCGAGGTCTTACTCTAGAGGCCTTGGCCCAAGAGATGGGAGACATCACCAAGCAAGGCTTAAGCAAGCTTGAGAAGGGGCTTATTGCCCCTAACTCTACCCGCCTGTTGCAGC
>CAYTSJ010000387.1:0-2436 GCA_964440385.1 uncultured Pusillimonas sp.
CTGCGTTACAGCGCGGACACAAGCACCGCTTACGTCCCTTTACAAAGAAGCAGCCCGGTGGAGAGCGCTACCAATACAGAAGCTAGTCAATAAGCTAAACCCCGCGCCAATACTTGGTTTGTGATGTGCCATCCATCATGATGGGCACACAATTGGGCACACCAATGAGCGGATAGCCGCTAACCGACCAGTGCAAATTAGGTGCAATTCTTTATCCAGACGCCTCGTAGATCAGAATTGAAGAGCCGTAAGCCATAGCTCACGGCTTGAGCGATGGAGCAATGTATCCGGGCGCCAGTACAGCGTTTTCAACCCCGTCAAGCTGCCTTAGGTCGGCCAACCGCAGCCGGAACTCCGCACCTCGAAGGTGACCATCAGGCGAGCAGTCCACTTGCCACTGGCGCAGCACATACCCAGCGACCGCCGCACGCACGGTGACCGGCAGATATCCATTGGTCATGCCGAAGTCCCTTTCAATCGAAGAAGAATGCGGATGGGCTGGGTGCGGCATCAGATCAAGGGCGATGACGTTCTGCCACTGGACATCAACGGCGCGCTGCTCGTGCGCCTGAACGAGCGCGCTAGGGCTGCCCGGACGGAACGGCGCCACGTTCTCCATCCGGGTCAGCACGAGATCCCGAAACTCCCCTTTGGTTCGGTCATATGCACGCACATGCCAGCGCAGGCCCGAGTCCACGAGCGCATGGGGCACGATCTCACGGGGAACTGCTCCCGTCTTCATTGAGTGGTAGATAAGCCGGAGCGGATAGTTTCCATGGATGGCCCGGGTCACAGTCGCCAGGGTTTCCAAAGGTGGCTGGTTCAGCCGAGCCGGTACTGCATGGGGCAATGATTCCCCCATGGATGGTGGCTCCCCCTCGCCGAAGCCCGCCGTCAACATCGCCAGCACGCGCTCCGCCTGGTGTTCAAACAAGGGCGTGAAGGTGGGCTGATAGCGATAGACCTTGCCCTCGTACGCCACGTTGTTGGGCGCCAGATCACGGTACAACACCATATCGCGCGTGCCCGCCGCTGTGGCCAAACCAAAGCGGTCCAGCACATCCTTGCGCGTCACTTCGCCGAAGAACCACACGCGAAACTCAATGTAGGCCAGCCGCTGGCGTTGGGCGGCAGACAGATCGTTCAAAAGAATGGTTGTCATGGAGCTCTATAAAGTTCCTGAATTCTAATCAAATAAGATCATTTTGATGCTATATTGATCGAATCAAAATGATCTTATTTGGTTGTATTGACATGAACAAAGACCCTACTGCGACAGCACAAGCTCCATTGCCCATGGGCGTTGCTGTGTTCAAGCCACTGCCTCGGCCTGTGTCGGGAGAAACCATCCAGACGCTGGAAAAGCTCTTACGCGAAGCCAAAAACGGGCAGGTTTCGGGGCTCGCGCTGGTGGTGCTGCGCGCAGATGGAAGGTTTGATTTGCACCTCAGAGGCGCCGCCACGGAGGAATCAAACCAGATGGGCGTGGCCGGTATGCTGGCGGCGCTGCAGAAAATGACCTTGGAACTTTACTGACGGGAGATCCCATGAGCCTGATTCAACCCCTGCCGAACGGCCCTCTGGACATCGTTGGCGACATTCACGGCGAGTACGACGCACTTTGCCATTTGTTGGCACACCTCGGCTACGACGAGCGAGGCATCCATCCAGAGGGGCGCACGCTGGTTTTTGTGGGTGACTTCTGCGACCGGGGCCCCAACAGCCCGGCCGTGCTGGCGCTGGTGCAGTCGCTGGTTCAATCTGGCCGCGCAGCCGCCGTGCTGGGCAACCATGAGATCAATCTGCTGCGCGAAGACGCCAAAGATGGCTCCGGCTGGTTTTTTGATGCCCGCATGGAGCGGGACCACGACAAGTACGCCCCCTTCCATCGGCCCACGCCCCAGCAGCGCGAAGAGATCGTCACATTCCTGGCAGCACTGCCCATCGGGCTGGAGAGGCCGGACCTGCGCGTCATCCACGCCGCCTGGCAAGAACCTCAGATCGAAGCCGCTCGCGCACTACAGCCGGGCACGGTACGCAGCGAATACGACCGCTGGGAACAGGTAGCAGAACAGGTCGCCCGGGACACCGCGCTGGAACAGCGCATGGAGCAAGAACTGGAGCAGTGGGAGCATAGCCTGGAAAACAAGCAGCATCAGCCACCCTTTCTGCACGCCCATGCCGAGCATGAGGCCAACAAGCAGATGCTCAACCCGCTCAAGGTGCTGACCTCTGGGGTAGAACTCAAAGGCACCGTTCCCTTCTTTTCAGGAGGCAAGTGGCGGTTTGCCGAACGCATGCCCTGGTGGGATGCGTACACCGATGAGACGCCTGTGGTTGTGGGGCATTACTGGCGACGTGTGCACAAAATTGACCGCGCCACAGTGGGCAAGGGTGACCCAGACTTGTTTGAAAACACCCACCCGTTTTCCTGGC
>CAYTSJ010000388.1:0-2434 GCA_964440385.1 uncultured Pusillimonas sp.
CTGCCTGTGATGCCGCACTCGTTTCAGCGGCGGTTGGGGGGCTGGTGGGCGCGGCCAGGCCAAAGCCCAGCTATTTACCGTGCCCGGCCTAGACGACCTGATGACAGGCAGGGTCGCGGTTAATGCCATGCGCCCGGTGAAAATTGAGGACTTGTTAGGCCGGGAGGCTGTAAATATTGACACGGCCAATGTAGACCACCTGCTGCACGGAAAACGCCTGCTGGTAACAGGGGCTGGGGGCTCTATTGGCAGTGAACTTTGCAGGCAATTAGCACGCTTCAACCCCGCCATCATTTTATTGTTTGATGCCAGCGAATATGCGTTGTACACCATAGAGCAATGGTTTCGAGTCAACAGCCCGACTACCCACATTATCCCCCTGGCGGGCGATGTTAAAGATAACCACCGCCTGCGTACTGTTTTTGACCAATGGAAACCCCAGGTGGTTTTCCATGCCGCCGCCTACAAACATGTTCCCTTAATGGAAGAACACAATGCGTGGCAAGCCCTTCGAACCAATGTGCTGGGCACACTGCTGGTTGGCCAACACGCCTTGCGCGCGCAGGCCGAACGCTTTGTGCTGATTTCTACCGATAAGGCGGTAAACCCCACCAACGTGATGGGCGCGACTAAACGCATGGCTGAAATGGTTTGTGAAGCCTTTCAGCGCTTTGGCAATGGCAGCACCAGCTTTCAAATGGTACGTTTTGGCAATGTTCTTGGCAGTACCGGCAGCGTAATACCCAAATTTCAAGAACAAATTGCCAATGGCGGCCCCATTACGGTTACCCACCCCGACATTACCCGTTATTTCATGTCGATTCCGGAAGCCGCCCAACTTGTGCTGCAAGCCGCCACTATGGGCAAAGGCGGGGAAATTTTTGTGCTGGATATGGGCGAACCCGTAAAAATTGTTGACCTTGCCCGCAGCATGATTCAATTGTCAGGGTTTACTGACGACGAAATTTGCATTGAATTTACCGGGTTGCGCCCGGGTGAAAAGCTATACGAAGAATTGCTGGCCGACAGTGAGCAGAGCCTTCCTACACATCATGAAAAGCTTCGCATTGCCCAAGCGCGACCCGTACACGACAGATTTTTGAGCTTTGTTCAGGCTCTAGATGAATCGCAATTCAGCACACATCTACCCGATGAGCAGGTGCGGGAGCTTTTGCATAAATGGATTCCGGAATACCAACCGGCCATGTAACCTGCCATATTGACGCAGACAGAAACAAAGCGCGCTGACGACGGTGGCGCTACATTCGAACGATCAAGCGTCGATGCTTGTGGCCCTTGGATTTGTGCTCGCAGGCGTCGGCGCCAATAATAAAGACTTGATTCATCAAGCCCCTCACGCCTGACATAGGCCTTGAGCGCAATGCCCTCGCGCGCAATGGCATTCAAATGAAATTCCCACCTGGCCTGACCTGGCCCTCTGGTTGTTGAGATCGGTGACTCCACGAAAAACAAGTGAAGCCAATACGATGCCCGATGGCAGCAATATCAACAAGGATGGGGGAAATGGAGCGCGTACGAAGTATCTGTTCAAGGAGCGGTCACAATCGTAAGCGTTCAGCCAACCCCATCTTGAATCCGCTGAGGCTGTGTTAGAGCATACGTGTCCATTTATTTTTGTACTGCACCCCAAAAGTTGGACACTGTGAATTAGTCGTCCCTGAATAATCCCCATAACCCGCATAAACACTGAAGATTGGGGCAATTTCCGATACCCAGAACGCCCGGTTTGTTGTCCAATATAGGCTGTTTTCTGGGAGTTTTATTTCGATGTTTGCCTGCCCTGCCACCGATGATTTTTTCCGTTCTCGCATTGATCAGATGATTGACCTGCTTCATCCGTTGGCAGTGTTGTCCTCGCGCATGCCGTGGCAGGAACTCGAAGCCCGCGTCGCGCATCTATTCGTTCGTAAAGCGCACGAGGGGGTGGCGATGCCAGACCTGGATTTGTTTGGTGAGAAGGCTCAGCGTCAGAGTTCACGCAGCAATGCCGGTCGTCCACGTGTGCCGCTGCGGATCATGATTTCGCTGCTGTATCTGAAGCATGCATTCAATGAATCGGATGAGGGCGTTGTTGAGCGCTGGGGTGAAACCCCAACATGGCAGTTCTTTGCTGGTCAGGCTTATTTTGAACATCATCGTCCCTGCGATGCCTCCACGCTGGTGAAGTTTCGTAAGTTACTGGGCGAAGAAGGCGTTGAAGAATTGCTGGCGCAAACCATCAATGTGGCCGTTGAGCTCAAGCTGATCAAGCCCCAGGAACTGAGCCGCGTCATCGTGGACAGCACCGTGCAGGAAAAGGCCATTGCACACCCCACAGACAGCCGTCTGCTTGAGACTGCGCGTAGCAAACTGGTCGAGGCCGCCAAAGCGGTGGGCATTTCGCTCAAGCAAACCTTTGCCAAGGAAGGCACGC
>CAYTSJ010000389.1:0-2429 GCA_964440385.1 uncultured Pusillimonas sp.
GCCCCAGCAAGGCGTCAAGGTCTTTGTCAAAGAATTCCGGGTGGGCGGTAACACCTTGCTGCAAACCCACCAGCTGCTGCCTGCGGTGGCCAGTTTCACCAACCAGGAACTCGATTTTGCGGGCTTGCAGCGGGCAGCGGATGCGATTGCGGCGGTGTATCGGGAAGCTGGCTGGATTGTACGTGTGTATCTGCCCGAGCAAGATGTCAGTGGCGGTGTGGTGACGTTGTACGTCGTTGAAGCCAAGTTTTCCGGCACCCGGTTTGAAGGCGATGCGCCGCGCTGGGTCCGTCAAGACGTGATCGAGCGCTATTTCTCGGCCCATCAGGCAGTTGGTGCGCCGTTAAGCGCCACCGACATGGACCGCGCCTTGCTGCTGGCCGATGATTTGCCGGGCGTGCATGTGGCCGGTACCTTGACGCAAGGTGAGGCTGATGGGGAAACGGCCCTGGTGCTGCAAACCAAAGATGAAGCGTTGGCCTACGGTGACGTCAGCCTTGACAACACCGGGGCGCGTTCAACCGGCAGTACCCGGTTACGCGCCAATCTGGCCATCAACAGCCCGCTGGGCTGGGGCGAGCAATTGACGTTCAACGGCTTGCACACCGAAGGCATGACGTACGGGCGGGCGGGTTTGACCGCTCCGGTCGGCTACAGCGGCTTGCGCCTGGGCGTCAACGCCTCGCAACTGACCTATAACGTTATCGAAGGCCCGGGTTCCGAATCAGACATTCGCGTGCGCGGGCGTTCCAACAGCTTTGGGTTTGACGCCAGCTACCCGCTGATCCGTGATCGGCTGAAGAACCTGTACATCACGGCCAGTTTCGACAATAAAACCTTCCTGAACCGCGACACCCTGATTCGCTCTGACTACGCCACGCGCAGTGCGCGCCTGGGGCTGTCGGGCAACAGCTTTGATGATTTCGGTGGGGGCGGGTCAAACACCTTGCTGGTGCAGAGCGTGTGGGGACGGCTGGGCGACATGAACGTGCACCCGCTGATGGACACCATCCATCGTAGTTACAACAAGATTGACTACAGCCTGAGCCGCTTGCAGAAGATCACGGCCGACCATTCGCTATTTGTCAGTTGGCAGGGCCAGCACGCGACCCGGTCGCTGGACTCCTCGGAAAAGTTCTACATCGGTGGCGCACAAAGTGTGCGCGCCTATCCCGCCAGTGAAATCGGCGGGGATCGCGGCCAGGTGGTTAGCGTGGAATGGCGCTGGCGCGTGTTGCCCGATTTGCAGTTGTCGGCGTTTGGCGATTATGGCCGGGTGACGTCCATTCCGGCCACGGCCAACGACGTTCAGGTCAGCAGCATTCTGAAAGGCTACGGCTTGAGTGCAACCTGGCAAGGGCCATATGGCCTGGTTACCCGCCTGACCTGGGCGCGCCGGTCGGGGGCCAACCCGCAGCCTACCGCCACCGGTACCGACGGTGATGGCACCCGCAAGCTCAATCGTTTCTGGCTGACAGCCAGCATTCCCTTCTGAGCTCGTGCCTTCCGAAGGCATCCCCTTCTGAAGCGCCACTTCGGCCCCTTTGTTGACCCAAGATGTAACCCAGGAAGTCCACCATGAACAAGTCGTATCGCAGCATCTGGAACGCTGCCAAACAGGTCTACGTCGCTGCAGCTGAAACCGTTTCAGCCCGTGGCAAGCCGTGCTCAGGCACCAAGATTGCGGCCCGGATCGCGGTGTTGACGGGGGGCTTGCTGGCGCTCAGTGCGAATGCGCAAACGGCGCCGCCGCCCAATGCCTTGCCGACCGGCGGGCAGGTCAGTGCCGGGCAGGCGACCATCAGCCAGAATGGGGCCAACATGGTGGTCACCCAGGGCAGCGACCGCGCGGCGATTGATTGGCAAAGTTTCAACGTCGGGCAAAACGCCCATGTGCAGTTCCAGCAGCCCAATGCGAGCAGCGTGGCGCTGAACCGTGTGGTCGGCCCTGACCCGAGCCAGATTTTTGGGCGCATCACCGCCAACGGGCAGGTGATTCTGACCAACCCGGCCGGGGTGTACTTTGGCCCCAGCGCCCGCGTGGATGTGGGCGGCCTGATTGCCACCACCCACAGCATCAGCAACGATGACTTCATGGCGGGAAAGTACAAGTTTGAGCGCAACGGCAGCGAAGGCAAAGTCGTCAACGAGGGTGAACTGAAAGCCGCCATTGAAGGCTATGTGGCCCTGCTGGCGCCCGAAGTGCGCAACCAGGGCGCCATCATTGCCCAGATGGGTACCGTGGCGCTGGCTGCCGGCGAAGCGTTTGACCTTCACTTTGACAGCAATAACCGCTTGACCAGTATTCGCGTTGAACCCAGCCAGATCGACACCCTGGTTGAGAACCGCTACGCGGTCAAAGCGCCCGGTGGATTGGTGATCCTCAGCGCCCAGTCGATGGACCGCCTGATTGGCGGTGTCGTCAAGAA
>CAYTSJ010000390.1:0-2426 GCA_964440385.1 uncultured Pusillimonas sp.
GGCCTGGCATTACTGGCCAGCCTGGTGCTGAGCGCTCCGGCAGCAGCGCAACTGCGCGTTGATATTTCGGGTGTAGGTGCGACTCAATACCCCATTGCCGTGGCAGACTTTCAGGGTAATGTTCAAGGTCAGACCCTTGGCGGGGTAATCAGAGCCGACCTGACACGCTCAGGGCAATTCAGTCTTGTCAACGCCACTGGCGCTGCCCTGACCGCAGAAAGCCCGGTTTCCCACGATGAGTGGCGTGGCCGGGGTGCCAACTACATTGCGTATGGCTCCGTGACCGAAGCGGGCGGCCAATACACCATAACTTACAAACTGGCCGATACAACCAGAAAAACAGAGCTGGATGGTATTGCGTTTGCAGGTAATGAACGCGAATTACGCCGTATTGCGCACCGCATTGCAGACCGTATTTATGAAAAGATCACTGGCGTTCGCGGTGTATTTTCAACACGTCTGGCCTACGTTGTACAAAAAGGCGAGTTGTACGAACTGCAAATCGCGGATGCCGACGGCCAGAACCCCCAGGTTATGTTGCGCTCCAAGCACTCGATTATTTCCCCCGCCTGGTCGCCAGACGGCAAGAAACTGGCTTATGTCAGTTTTGAATTAGGCAAACCTGTTGTTTACGTTCAGACCCTTGCTACAGGACAACGTATTCCGTTAGCCAACTTCAAGGGTAACAACAGTGCCCCTGCGTGGGCTCCTGGCGGCAACCAGCTTGCCATCGCCCTGTCTCGCGACGGGATCTCCCAGATTTACATTATCAACAGTGATGGATCTGGTTTGCGTCGGGTCATGCGCTCGCCACTCATCGACACCGAGCCGCATTTCTCTTCCGACGGGGCCTCTTTAGTCTTTACCAGTGACCGTAGCGGTAACCCACAGATTTACCAGGTTCCTGTTGCTGGCGGTGAAGCCCGACGTATTACGTTCAACGGCAGTTACAATATTTCACCTGCACTATCGCCTGATAATGGCAGTTTGGTGTACGTTACGCGCAGGGACGGTTCTTACCGTGTTGCACTGCAAAACATGAATTCAGGCTCTGAGCAGCTGATCACTGCCGGCCCAGACGACCAGTCTCCCAGTTTTGCACCCAACGGCATGCAGGTTTTGTACAGCGCCGTACAAAGCGGACGAGGCGTTCTGGCTGTTGTCTCGGTTGATGGGCGAGTTCGCCAAACACTTTCCACGCTTGACGGGAAAGTGCGCGAACCGACTTGGGGCCCTTTCACCGATTAATTTTCAAACCCCCATTTTTAGTGTGATGCTTTTTCTAAAGGAACTTAAATGAGCTCGCGCATTGCAAAAACTCTTAGTATTGCTGCTCTTACTGCCGCCTTGGCAGCTTGTAGTTCAGTCCCTCTCGACCAGCAAGCTGGTAGCGGCGCTGGTACCGGTGGAGCCTCTTCGGGCATGGTCATGGACCCGTTTAACCCGCAAAGCCCACTGGCTCAACAGCGTTCGGTTTACTTCGAATTCGACAGCTACAGTGTGCCTGACCAGTATCGTAGCGTTGTCGAAATGCACGCTTCGTACCTGGCTGGCAACGCCCGCCAGCGTGTTCGCATCGAAGGTAACGCTGACGCCCGTGGTGGTTCTGAATACAACCTGGCATTGGGCCAGCGTCGTTCTGATGCTGTCGCTCGCATGATGACCCTGATGGGCGTTCGTGCTGACCAGATTGAAACCATCAGCTTTGGTAAAGAGCGCCCCAAAGCTTTGGGTAATACCGAAGCCGATTACGCTGAAAACCGCCGCGCAGATATTAACTATCAGCGCTGATTTTTTGGCATAATCCGCAGTACAGAAACGCCGTAGCGGCTTTCCGCTGCGGCGTTTTCATTTGAATGGGATTCGTTATGAAATCATTTGTAAACTTGCTGCGCCGCCTGGCCTCACCAGCATTCATGGTTACGGCTCTGGCCGTGACTGCCCCCGTCCATGCTTTTGCCGACGATGAAGCGCGTCGCGCCATTCTGGAGCTGCGTGAACAGGTTCGCAACCTGACTGAACAAAACAGACAAGCCCGCTTGTTGCTGGCTGACCAGGTCGATTCTCTGCGCCACGAGCTGACCACCCTGCGCGGGGAAATCGAGCGTATGCGCTTTGAGCTAGACCTTAAAAATGGCAATACTTTAAGCCAAAACACTGCGCAAAAAGTCAGTAACCCACAAGAACAATTGGCGTTCAATACGCCCATGGGCAAGTTCCGTGAAGGAAAATACAAAGAAGCCGCTGATGGTTTCAAGACATTCCTGACACAATATCCATCAAGCCAACTGGCTGCCGAAGCCCGTTTTTATCAAGGTAGCAGTTTGTATGCTGCAAAAGACTTCAAAGGAACACTGACTGCGCTGCAACCTATGGCCCAGGCACATCCTGACAGCGATCGCACACCCGATGCACTGCTGATCATG
>CAYTSJ010000391.1:0-2422 GCA_964440385.1 uncultured Pusillimonas sp.
GCGATGGGAGCAGCAGGCGCCGGACTTTCAACCGCCATCGTAAGCTGGCTGACTTTGGCTATGGGCCTCTGGATATTGGGCAAGGACAGATTTTTCCATCAGTTCCAGATTCGCCTCGTCAAACCACGATGGCCAGCTCAGAAAGAGCTGCTGCGCCTGGGGTTGCCAATGGGGGGGTCTTACCTGGTGGAAGTCTGCGCTTTCACCTTCATGGCGCTGATGGTCGCACGGGAAGGCATGTTCGTTTCGGGCAGCCACCAGATCATGGCCAACCTGGCCGCTTTATGCTACATGATGCCCATGGCTATCGGTATTGCTGCGGCATCGTTGACGTCACAAGCAATCGGCGCACAAGACCCGTTTCGGGCCATGCTGACAGGCCGGGCCGGATTTTTGCTGGCACTTGGCGGCGCTTTACTGACCGCATTGATACTGGCACTGTTCAAGCCAGCTATCCTGGCGCTATATACCGCCGACCCCAAGGTCACAACATTGGCATCGCAGTTGCTGTACATCTTGCCCTTTTTCCATCTGTTTGATGCCATGCAATGCATCAACACTTATCTGCTACGCGCCTACAAAGTAGCTGTCATACCGCTCATTATGCAAATCGTTGCATTAACAGGCATCGGTTTGATCGGGGGATGGCTCTTCGGGTTTGGCCCTGCGGCCGGCACTTTCAGCCCTGTCTTGAATACCTTCATACCGCAGGCGCCCGTTGGCGCAGCCACACTATGGCTGATGTCAGGAATGGGCCTTGCAGTGTCAGCCATGCTGCTGCGCCTTTGGTACTGGCGCACCCTGAAACGCTATTTATAGATATAGTCGCGTCGCCACGGAAATGTCTGCCCCACAGGATGATCCAGTTCGTCTTGACGCCCTGTTGCCCTGTGCTGGAACAACACTTGGTGAAGTGCAATCCAGCCCTGCTCAAAACCCAAGGCACAACCCGCCAGATAAATTCTATAAGCACGAAGTGATTTGTCGCCCTGCAAACCTGGCTGGAGGGTTGCGCGCGCAGCTTCAAGCTGAGACTCGAGCGAATCACTCCAGGCCCAAAGCGTTCGGGCGTAGTGCGGACGCAAGTTTTCAACATCGACATCTTCCAGGCCAGCCAATGCGGCCTTTGCCAAGGTATAGCTGATATGGGTCAGCTCTCCGCCGGGAAAGATATATTTTTCAATAAATTGCCCCATACCAGCTCCGACCTCGGCATTGTGCACCCCGCCCGCCGTGATGCCATGGTTCATGATCAGCCCACCTGGTCTGAGCAAACGACGCAACTTCGCAAAATAGTGCTCAAGCTGGGCACGGCCAACGTGCTCGAACATGCCGACAGAAGCAATCTTGTCGTAAGGCAGCGCTTCATCAAGATGCCGATAATCCAGCAAGTGCATACGCACCCGACCTGACAAGCCCTTTTCCTGGATCAGGCGGTTAACATGAGCGTGTTGATTTTTGGATAAGGTAATACCGGTAGCATCGACACCATAATGCTCAGCCGCCCAAAGTAACAAGCCTCCCCAACCCGCACCAATATCCAGAAAGCGGTCACCGTTTTGCAACCGTAACTTACGGCAGATGTGGTCTAGTTTTGCCTCTTGAGCCTGAGCCAGGGGCATATCAGGATCACGATAATAGGCACAGGAATAGACCCGGCGGGGATCGAGCCACAGCTGATAGAACTCGTCCGACAAATCGTAGTGAAACTGGATTTGCCGGGCATCGCGCGCGGTTGTATGGCGATACATGGAAACAAGGTTTCGAGCCAGGTCTGCAATCCAGTTGCCTTTATCGGTATCAACCGGATTCGTATCCAGTATGGCGGCTGCAACCTTCATCAAGTCGCGCATTGACCCTTCAACCTCAAAACGCCCTTCGACGTAGTCTTCCCCCAAACTGCCAGCCTGCCCGGTGGCGAAATTGACCAATGTGCCATTGTCTTTAACGACCAGACGCATTTTCGGATCAATTGCCCCGATTTTCGTACCGTCAGGTAATTGCAACTGTACTGCAACAGGCAAACCGGACAGTTTATTTTCTGCCATTCTGATGACTGAAGACACTCCTCCCCCCTTATGATGAAAACCATCTGGCCCTTGTCTTTCGAACCTGTGCTCCAAGACACTTTCTTCTGATGGTTCAGACACATTATTTTGCGATCAATTTATCACCAAATCACATTAATTGGCGTCATTACACGTTTCGACGCTTTCGCTTCAGCAGAGAAATTACAAAACGGCACTGAATGAAGCTATTCACTTTCCTATACACTGATGATCCTGTTTTTGCGGCAATCTATTCATCGGCATTGAAATGTCCAACTCCATTTTTAAAACCATCCCAGGCTGGCTCTTGCTCATGGGGTCACTGTCTGCGCTTGGGCCGTTGGCGATTGACCTTTACCTGCCCTCTTTCCCCC
>CAYTSJ010000392.1:0-2418 GCA_964440385.1 uncultured Pusillimonas sp.
AAGACTGCTTTAGCAGGCTTGATGCACAGCACGCGAGCCTGACCCGCAGGGGCACACACAAACCAGCGGTTTTGAATGAAGATGAAATCGGGAAGAATAAAAAAAAGCCACTCAAACAAGAATGGCCTTTCAAATCGAATAACACCACAAGAGGAGACAAAGTTTTTGCGATGTTGAAATCAATTATTTCTTGTTCTGATGATGATATTTGTCAACCTTGATTTTGTGCTTTATCCATGTTCTGTCTACTTCCTTAAAAATACCGCCTGTTTCAGGCGGTATTGATTAAGTTCAAAATAGCGCGATCTGCCCTCGCTTTGCCCATACTTCAAGAGGCGGCGCCGGTATCGCCAACGTTTGTGTCTTAACGTCGCCCTGATTTACTGGCGCTAGGCACACAGCCCGATCAAGCCGCCTTTGCCAGCCGCCCAAGATATGCGCTGGTGTCACCCACTGCCCCCATGTTTCCCCTGTTAAGGCGTTACCGTGAATCACCACGGCAGGGATATGCAGCATCGACAGTTGCACAAAGCACATGTGAACGCACCGGGCATCGATGTCGATTGCCGTGGCGTGCATCGTGCGTTGATAGTTAAAACCGGCCTCCCGGATTGCCTGGGCGGTGGCAATAACCATGCCGCCGGCACCGGCCGCAGGTTCCATGACCTGGACATACCCTTTTTCGTTGATCAGCTCCCCTGCCCCTTCGATCTGAATTATGGCCATCAGGCGTGAAACCTCGTAGGGCGTGAAGAACTGGCCAGTATCGCTATTGCCCATGTCCAGCATCATGTAAAGCGAACCGAGCGTGTCTGCGAACGCTACTGCGCCGTCACTGAAACATTCCTCGTAAGCCAGCGTCAGATGCGCAAATGCTTTAGCCAAGTCTTCAACCTCATGGCGCTCGTACTGCTTAACGATCCCTAGGTAGCGCTCTTCTCGCACGTCAAACTGGGCTCGATCCATCCTGGCCAAGGCGATTGCACACATTTCAATCCAATCGGCAAACACGCGAGATAGTCCGCGAGTCCTGCCGATACCGTTTAACAACTTAAGAATTTCAGTCTGATGTGTGCCAGCGGTAGCATTAAGACGCCGTGTTTGGGCTTTTGTAGCCATGATGATTCTCTCCAGGTAGCAGGGCGGGATTGCCCTGGCCGGGAGTCGGTCACGTCGCAAGCGCAGGACTCAAGGGTCAAAGACGGCCGAACGGACGCAAGCACCTTAGGTGCGCAGCCCTTGAATCCGAGAACGACGTGACACAATGACCGGTACAGCAAGAACGCCTTCAGCGCTCCGGCTTGAGTGGCTGGAGAAAAGAACATTGACTGTGTTCAGGACCGGGGCTTAAGAACTCAAAGATAAACAACCGCTCTGCATACAACAACGCTTTGCCGCGTTTAGCTTCTTTGCTTGGGAAACTCATCAAATGCCCAGCCCCTTAAAACTTCCAGGGCTAGCACAAACTTGCAATGGCGGCTAAGTCACTGTTTTGACTTGGCAATATAAGGACTCATCGCTGTTTACAGATGTATAATCCAATACACACCGCATCTCATTGGAAAGAGTCAAAGATGGCAACCCAATCGCACAGCGCATCGCTAACCAAACGCTCTGCAGCTAAAAAAGCCGCTTCTGAAACGCCTCGGGCGAAAGTCTTGGCAGGCGAGGCACTGCTGCGCGATATGGCCAAGCATCGTAAACAGGTATCCGCCACCAAAGAATCCGCACGCCGGTTTTTGATTGAATTGGGCGTACTGACACAATCGGGCAAACGTAAGACGCTTATCCGTGACTAATCCCTGGACGCTTTATCAATATCGTCCAGCGTTGGTTCTGGGCTTTCATGGCACGGAAAAGGAGATTGTCGACACGCTGATCTGCGGCAGCACAGACCACCTCAAAAAATCCGAAGGTAAATTCGAATGGCTTGGCCATGGCATCTACTTTTGGGAAAATGACCCGCGCCGTGGTCTTGAGTGGGCACAACACGGAAACCCAAAATCAAAGATCAAGAACCCTGACGTTGTCGGAGCGATTTTAGATTTGGGCCTGTGCCTTGACCTGACGACAAGAACGGGCCTGGATGAGGTTGAACAGGCCTACAAAACGCTTGAGGCTGCCTACGAGAAGGCAGGCTTGACGCTACCCATAAACGACGGTGGTGAAGATCGTTTCAAGCGGGAACTGGATTGCCAGGTCATTCAAACACTTCACAAAATTCGCCTTGAGAGCGGTCAACCACGCTATGACTCGGTTCGAGCGCCCTTCCGGGAAGACAAAGAGCTCTATACCGGTGCTGGCTTTCATCGTCGTAACCATGTACAAATTGCGATTCTTAACCGAGATTGCATCAAAGGTTACTTTCGACCGATAAAAAAATAATTCATCTCAGCACGCGGTAAAGGGAGAGATGCT
>CAYTSJ010000393.1:0-1266 GCA_964440385.1 uncultured Pusillimonas sp.
GGGCCTGAGCAAACTGGGGGATTACGTCAGCAGCGTGCTCGCAGAGGGGCGTCTCCCTAGCGATGTTGCCGTGCTCGTTCGTACGTACAACATGAGTGTGGCGCTTGAGTTGGAGCTGCATTACTTGCGTATCCCCCACTACATCTACGGGCGCCCTCCTCTTGCAAGGATTCCGGAGATCCGAGCGCTGGTGGGTGTCTTGCAAATGGCTTCCGGAAGGTGGGCAAAGCTCGATCCGGTTGAGCTTCGTTTCATGATCGAAAGTCTTCTGTCTCGTCCTGGACTGTACCTGGAAAAGAGCATCATCAAGCGGATTGCAGAGCAGGTCATGGCCAATCCAGACCGTTTGTCTGCAACCATCCGAAGTGTGATCACACGACAGCACAAGCCCTATCACGCTGACCAGATCCGTGATCGCGCGGATCTCCTCGAGATCATAGCAACCAGCACGGACAGCAATGAGAAAGTGATTGATGTCCTCGAGCGATACCTTATCGGTACCAACTTCGCGACGTCCATCTACAAGCAGTCGCCAACAGCTGAAGCAGCGGAGTTGATTCTGGCAAACGTCGATGCGTTCAAATTGATTGCTAGTCATCATGAGGGCACTATTGATCAGTTTCTCGATGAAATCGACCCACTGATTGACTCTTCGCCCATTGCGCCTCCGTCGATACCCCATGTTTGGATCGGCTCCATCCATCGGGCGAAAGGTGACCAATGGCCTGTGGTGTTCGTTCCCGGTCTATCCGAGCGGAGTTTTCCTTCGCCGCTGGCTTCTGGATATGAAATCGAGGCTGAGCGTCGGCTATTCTACGTTGCTGTAACGCGCGCTGTTGATGAGCTGTACCTTGCTCATCCCGATGAGCCTGTTTTCAAAAAAAGTCTTGAAAATATAAGTTGGAAGCCAGAAGATAGAGGCGACAGTTCAGTATCCCGATTCTTGTGGGAGATGAATCTTCCACTTGCAAAGCAAGCAGGTAGAGCTATCGAGTCTGGTGGGCCGTTTCAGAGTAGTACGGTTCATCGTCCTGAAGTTGCAAACGAGTATTTCAATCACTTTCCTTTCGCACAGCAGTGGACATACATGCCTCACGTGAAAGGGTCGGTGGTTCGACCTTCTGACATCAAGGCCCATGAAGCCATGGAAGCCGGTTCCCGTGTCCGCCATGAGGTCTATGGCTTCGCGACCGTGGATAGATGGATCGATCGGCGTGTGATGCCACTTATATTCGACGATGGAGAAACAAGAATGATCGTTGCCAG
>CAYTSJ010000393.1:1276-2415 GCA_964440385.1 uncultured Pusillimonas sp.
CAGATTCAACTCGTGAAAGAGTAGTTTGACGGTCATCTTTGGATTGACAAAAAATTTTATAATAATCTATAGTTCATATTTATTAATTAGACTGATTCCAGAAAGGAATCGGTAGGTTTGAAAAATTATAGGTTTGAGTGATTAAGGATTGCGATCAATAACGAAATTTTAATAATTACATTCGTGATCCTCCTTGCGCACTAGAGGTTTCTGGAAGTGTTTGGCTGTTCGATGAACTCATAAAAAATAGGTTGAAAGCATGCAGAGTTACTCTTATCGATGGGAAAACGATGCTCGCTATTACATTACTTTTGTTCACCAGGATCTTTTTGGAGAGGTTATTCTCTCGAGGTACTGGGGTAGAAAAGGAACGCGGATGGGGGGTGAAAAACACAGCCGGATGGCCAGCCAAGAGGAAGTTCATAGGCGCCTTCGCTCGATTGCTCGCGTACGAGAGCGGCACGGGTACTGGACGTGTCAAGCAGATGCACCCGAGTCTAAGAATTTCAACTTGTTCGTTGTCAATCCCTCTTGAGATATGCGATTCACTGAATCCTGCGACTTACCGAACGGCCAGTTCCCATTCCGCTGATAGCCTGTTTCGGCCCTTCTGCCAGAAGGCCCCGTGTAAGAGCCGCCTTCAAGCCCAAGTGGCGTGTAGTCCCAATCCATGCGTAATGAGCGCAGGTTGTAGCCAATTGAACGGTGAGAGCGATGATCTATATTTGCTACAAGAATGTCGTGACTCTCATTGCTAGGCAAAACATGTCCGCTAATGGATTGCTGTTTCTCAACCGGGTCTTTGGAGAAACGTCGGCTATATCGGGGGAGTACGACAGAATCTGACGCACCGTCTTGCGATCATGGATTTCCGCCAAGGAGATCGCCATGAACGTTTGCCCGCAGTGCAGAAAGCACACCCCTGATGGCTACACGGTTGAGAGGAGTCGAACGTGCCCTGAATGCCTGCTACTGAATGCCACACTCGAACACAACAAGCGGCAGGAGGCACAGCAACGAGAGATGCTGCGCATGCAGCAAAACGCAGCGACTCCAGCCCAAGCACGCTACCCGGCCCAGCCGGGCGATCTCGAGGCCCTGATGATGTTCGTCGTGGGCGTGGTGGGTTTCCTGATCGC
>CAYTSJ010000394.1:0-2397 GCA_964440385.1 uncultured Pusillimonas sp.
CTGATCTGGTCCTTGCGCCTGTTGTTCATGGGGATCACACTGCGTCTGGTCGATGAACCACTGGGTTTGCCTGAAGTGGTTGAATTGATGGTCCTGACGATCAGCTGGTCGGCCATCATTTTATCGGTCGCTATCTTGATGCTGGTGCTGATCAACCTGATCGCCAACCGGATGACGACCCTGCGTTCGGTCGCCGGTCATAACATCACGTTGGTATCACTGACCGCAGGGGTTGCCCGCATAGTGGTCACCGTATCGGCCATCCTGCTGCTCGCCGATGTCCTGAAAATCCCCTACCAGGGGGTATTGGCCGGTCTGGGTATCGGCGGTTTGGCCGTTGCCCTGGCAGCGCAATCGACCCTGCAAAACTTCATTTCGGGCATCACACTGTATTTTGACAAGCCGATTGCGGTGGGGGATTTTTGTCGCTTTGGCGATAAAGAAGGGACTGTCGAATTCATCGGCATGCGTTCAACCCGCATTAGAACCCTGGACCGCACCCTGGTCACCATACCCAACAGCGAGTTCTCAAACATGCAAATCGAGAATTACGCAAAACGCGACCGCATGTTCTTCAACACCAAGCTTGAATTACGTTCTGAAACGACACCAGACCAGTTGCGATTCGTACTGGCAGAGGTCAGATCGTTGCTGCTGGCACACCCGAAAATCGCTAATGAACCCCTCAGGGTCCGTTTCGTCGGCTTTGGAAATTCGTCTCTGGACATCGAGGTTTTTGCCTACGTGATGACGAATCAAAAAGCAGAGTTCCTGGCCATTCGTGAAGACATTCTGTTGCGGATCTTGACGCTGGTTGAAGACGCCGGAACACAATTCGCCTTCAATTCGGTTGTGACTTACCACGCGGAAGACATTCCGAACGACCCGGAAAAAACCCGGTCAGCCGAAGCCACGGTTGCCCGTTGGCGCGAACAAGGCACACTGCCTTTCCCGGATATATCAGCGCAAGAAAAAGCCAAAATCAGGGAAACCCTGGACTACCCGCCCCCAGGCTCTGCCGTGTCAGACCAATACGACCAACCTTTTACGGGTGCACAATCGCGCTGACCTGCGCTTGCTTTAGGGCACCAAACGTCATAATACGCTGACGTCTTACAGGACGACTTCAGCGGCTACCCTACCACGGCCCGATTGCGCCCCAACCGCTTGGCTTCATACAACGCACGGTCAGCGTGTTCCAGCAGCAAGGCGGCTTCCGATGCGTCATTAAGTACCCTGCCGGCACAGCCAACACTGATAGTGACGATCTCTGAGATTGGCGAGAAATCGTGGGGAATGTGCAATTTACGGACAACCTCGCAAAGCCGATGCGCCACCGCCAAAACCTGGTCGTGATCTGTTTCGGGGAGAATCGCCACAAATTCTTCACCACCGTAACGAGCCAAAAGATCGGCAGGGCGGCTGATCGCTTTACTCATGGCCGCAGCTACCCTGACCAGACACTCATCGCCACGGCCGTGACCATAGTTGTCGTTATAGGCTTTGAAGAAATCAATATCAATCATCAAGATCGACAAGGGTCGACGGTTGCGCGCCAGACGGTTAGCCTCTCTGTGCAGAACCTGGTCAAAATATCGACGATTTGAAATTTGTGTCAAACCATCGATGTTCGACATTTCTTCCAGCATGTCCGTTTTAGTTTTCAGGCTCATCTGATTACGGATCCGTGCGCGCACGATGGGCAGATGGAAAGGTTTGGTGATGTAGTCAACCGCCCCCAGATTCAAGCCCTGCTCTTCTTCTGCTGCTTCGCTCAAGGCACTGACAAAAATGACAGGAATTTGCTGGGTCTGGGGGTTGTTCTTAAGCTCTCGACACACCGCATAGCCATCCATGTCTGGCATCATGATATCGAGCAAAATTAAATCGGGCGGATGTTCACTATGAACGATTTCCAGGGCTTTCTCGCCACGACCCGCGACCTGAATGATGTATTCATCTTTCAGATAATTTGCCAGCATCTTGACGTTGGCCGGTACGTCATCAACGATCAGCAACGTCTTGCGATCATCCTCCGGTGATCGAAGCACGGAATCAGCGTCAGAGTCGAATTCAGAAATTTCGTTGGGGGTACGCTTGGCCCCTAACCACTCGGTCAGGGCTTTACCCAATGACGCCGCATCAAACGGTTTGCTTAAGTGGGCATTCATTCCGGCTGCGATGGCCCGCTCACGATCTTCGACCAGGCTGGCCGCAGTCAAAGCTATGATGGGGACGTCCTGATTCATTGCACGAATCTGACGCGTCGCTTCATAGCCATCCATGACAGGCATCTGGATGTCCATCAGAATGAAATCAAACGGCTGCATCCGGAACTGTGCAACGGCCTGCTCCCCGTTTTCGGCAATGCTGACCGACAACCCCATGCGCACAAGG
>CAYTSJ010000395.1:0-2387 GCA_964440385.1 uncultured Pusillimonas sp.
CCGCAGCGGTGACTATTGCGTATCGAACAAATAGCGGGCGTGCCATTCGCTAGTACACTCACTAGAAAAATAACGAACCCAATGTGATCACATGCCATCCAATATCAAAACCATCATTCTTTTGTATGTCTCACTGGTTTTGATCTGGGCGTTGACCCCCCTCTCAATTGTCTGGAGTGTCGAAGAAATACCCAGAATGTGGTCTTTGGTGCTACGGTTTGTACTGGCAGCACCACTCATCGTCGTGATCCTGCTGGTCATGGGCATCAAGCTACCCTTGAACCGAACCGCGCTGCACAGTTATCTGGCAGGCTCTTTCAGCCTGATCGTTTCCCAACTGTTTACCTACTTTGCCACCGAATACATGACTTCGGGGGCCATCGCCCTGCTCTTCGGCTTTGCGCCGATTATGGCGGGTTTGATCACCCTGGTTCTCTACCGGCAAAATCTTGCCACGATTCAATGGCTAGGCATGGTGCTGGGGCTTGCGGGGCTTTATGTCAGTACCATGACCGGCGATCAAACCCGAATCAGCCCGACAGGCCTGGTCTTGATGTTTTTCGCCATCCTCGCTTACACCGTATCGATTTTCTGGGTGAAACATATCAACGCAAGAATTGTCCCATTGGCGCAAGCCTCGGGGTCGATCATTATGTCGATGCTGTTAGCCCTGACCATTGTGCCCTTTATCTGGACCGATGCCCCCACCACGATACCCGGAGCAAAATCAATGTTCGCCCTTGGCTATCTGGTCATTGCCTCATCGGTTCTGGCCATGTTTTGTTATTTCAACTTGATGCAAAGGATGTCGGCAACCACCATTTCGTTGGCAACCGTCATCACCCCTGTGCTGGCCATCAGTTTTGGGATACTCCTTAACAACGAACCCTACGGTATGCATATCTTGTCAGGAACCGGCCTGGTCATTGCGGGGCTGCTACTGTATTTTTATCGCGAATTGATGCGTCTGTTTGCACACCGAAAGTAAACCAGCCCAAACTGCGAACTTCAACCCAACGGTATAGCAGAGCCCCAGCCCACACCGACAACACGACTGCGACCACGACACCAAGGGCATTCGCTGTTACAGATGAGGGCCAGTTTCGGTAAATCACTGCGTTCACCAACAAGCTGACACCGAAATGAATTAAAAATACCGAATAAGAAATTTGCCCCAGGCGCTGCAAGGGTTTAAAAACCGCACGTCGCAACGCATTTGGCCACGTCAACGCCTGAGCACCCACCAGCAGTAAAGCCATCACCCCGGCAATCGCGATGCGGTCACGCCACTCAAAGGCCAGCGCCACCACGATCATGACCACCATGAGTTGTCGCGTGATTCGCCCGGCAGAGGCCTGGTGGCCACATGAGGCCCACCACGCCATCATCCCCAGCCCGTATGCCCCAAAAAAGTAAATTGCCCAGACATCAAGATCACTGTCAAGATTCCAGACCAGCAACGAAACCAGCGTCAACCCGGCAAAGCCCATCTGGGTCAACGTCAATCCATCAGTAACGCTGCCATACGCGGGTCGAAATCTGCGACTTACACCAAAACCCAACGCGGCGATGGCAAATAACTGAAAGTCAATCGCAACGTACCACGCCCCGGCAGATAAGCTCTCGAGCCCAAGAATCTTGTGCAATAGCAAGATATGCGCAAGAACCTGCAACAACTGTGGCGGAGCAGACATCGAATCGTGACGAAAGCCCCAAACACGCAGGCTTTCAGTAATAGCCACGGTGACCACCAAGGCAGCGACATAAGGCACAACCAACCGGACAAAGCGCTTGACCAGCAAGGACAAGACATTCGCTTGTCTGGCAACCCCGTTGGGTGCCAGTACCGCAGCGCAAAGATAACCACCCAGCACAAGAAATACCTGAACAGCCATGCGGGCATAATCACGAAACCAGGCTACGGTGCGTTCAAGAAATGGCTCAAGCACGTCAGTCATGGGGCCATAAAAAGCCAAATGATGAATGACGATGAGCAGGCAGGCAATGCCTTTAATTTGATCAATCCAGGGATTCCTGGTGGTCATCATGAACCCCTTATCAGGCGCAAACCGTGCTAGACATTGAAGGTTACTCTTAAAACAAGGTTTGACACAAATGCGCTGAAGGCACACCCATTGCTTGACCGTGTCACATCTTGACGTCGGCAACCAAACAGCGCGTATAGTTTCAATTCGTCCATTCCTCACCTAAAGTTTCCGCTTGCCTTAACACCAACTCTACGGCTGAATCCGCCATGTCCGGCGGGTACTTGTACTTGCGCAGTATCCGTCTCACCATCAGCCGTAAACTTGCCCGGACGCTTTCACGTTTTGACCAATCCACAGTGATGTTCTTGCGCAGGTTCTCGGTCAGTTCATGGGCGATTT
>CAYTSJ010000396.1:0-2384 GCA_964440385.1 uncultured Pusillimonas sp.
GGAACACTGATTCTTAGCAAGGTTTCAGTTCGGGTCTTCGCTGGTCAAACGGATCACACTGGTCGTTCTCTGTGCTGTGGCCGTTGCGTCCATACTGACCGCAACCCTGGTGGGTATAGCGGCCTATCAGGATAATCGCAATCAGATTCTTGCGCACGAGTCGCAACTGACTGGCCTGATCGTTGAACGGATCGATGCAGAGCTTGCCGAGCGCCGCGATGCGTTGGTGGCGTTTTCTGATCAACTGCATGACGGCTACGCCTTGCTTGATCTGCAGTCACTGCGTCAGGCCCTTGAAAGTCGGGTACTCCTTAAAAGTGCCTTCAATAATGGACTGGTGATTACCGATGCGCAAGGTAATGTCATTGTCGATATGCCGCGGGTTCCCGGACGGGTCGGTCAGAACGTCAGTGACCGAGAGCATTTCCGCCAGGTCATGAGCGATAAATTGCCGGTGATATCACCCCCTGTCATTGGAAAAGCGACCCCGGAGCCGTTAATTGGCATCATTTCGCCCATCCTCTCCGGACGCGGCGAGTTGTTGGGGATGATTTTTGGTGTCATCAGGCTTGAAAGCGACAACCTGCTCAATCAGGTCTCTGCCAATCAGCTTGAGCAAGGCGGACAAATCTATGTTGTAGATCTCGATAATGAAGTCATCGTGGCTTCAACCGTGCCAGACCTTGCGCTCAAGCCGCTGGGCGGTCTTCACGTTAATCCGATGTTGGACAAGGTCCGTCATGGGCAAGTCCGGGGTGAGGCTGTATCGTTGAATGGGGAGAGTGTTATTTACTCTGCCCGTCACCTTGACAACGTTAAATGGGTCGTCATTCATACCTTGCCTGCCAATCTGGCCCTTACCCCTGTCAATTACTTGCTGGTCAAGCTGGCTATCCTGGCTTTGCTACTGGTTTCTCTGGCAGGGTTGGTGGTGACTGCAGTGATTCGTAAATATTTACGCCCTCTTGAACAGGCGTCGGATGACGTTCGAGCCATGACGGATGGCTTACGTCCGATGGGGGAAATTGATGTTGTCAACCCCGACGAGGTGGGCCAACTGGTTCATGCCTTCAACAGTTTGATCCAGTTCCAGGAACGTCAGAATATCGAATTGCGAGATGCCAAAAATCAGGCCGAGGTCGCCAACAAGGCCAAGTCTGCATTTTTAGCCAACATGAGTCACGAAATTCGTACGCCGCTTAATGCCATCATGGGTATGGCTGATTTGCAACTTGGCGACGCTTCGCTCTCTCCGCTCTTGCGTCGTCGTACCGAGCAAATCAGGCAAGCTGGCCGAGCGCTCTTGTTAATGGTGGATGACATTCTTGATTATTCCCGTCTTGAAGAGCAGAACCTGAAAATTCAGGTGCAATCTTTCAGTATTGAGGACATTGTTGAACAGCTGGCAACCATGTTTTCCCGTCCGGCGCATGAAAAGCGTCTTGAGTTTGTGCTGGACATTGACCCCGAGATCCCGACCTGGTTGCAGGGTGACCCTTTACGCCTGGGTCAGGTGCTGATGAAGTTGATTGGTAATGCCATCAAGTTCACCCAGACCGGCTGTGTGGCGCTTCAGGTGTCTTGTCTGAAATCGTCCAGACATGAGGTTCAACTGCAGTTTCGCGTTATCGACAGCGGGCCTGGTATTGCGTCCTCGCATTTGCCGCATTTGTTCGAACCGTTTTCTCAGGCCGATACCTCCAGTGCCCGTCGCTACAATGGTACCGGGTTGGGCTTGCCTGTCAGTCAGGCGCTGGTGCGTTTGATGGGGGGGCAAGGTATCGAAGTGGATACCCGCGAGAATGAGGGTTCCCGCTTCGAATTCAGCTTGTCTTTTTCAGTAGATGGGGCGCTGCAGACCGCTGCGACTCCTTTAGACTGTGATTGTGTGCCAGGAAATATTCTGGTGGTCGAAGACAACGTATTGGCGCGTCAGTCGATTGTGCGTTTGTTGACAAGTTGTGGTGGCCAGGTCGACGCGACCGATAACGGCAATACAGCCCTTGAAATGGCCGAACGGGCCTCAGATCAAGGCCGTCCGTATCAAGCCATTATTGTTGATTGGTCGCTGTCACCGCTCACCGGTTTCAATACGCTAAGAAGATTGCGTACGTTATTGCTTGAAAAAGGCGAAGTGCCCCGTTTGTTCCTGGCGGGTACCGAGGCCCTGGCACAAGCCAGCATGTTGCCTGAAGACAATTTTCCGGTGTTACCCAAGCCTGTGCTGCGCAGTCGCGTTATCGAACTGTTTCAACGTTTCCCCGTCGTTTCGGAGAGTGCAAACCGTTTCAGCGGCTTGAAGCTTTCGGGCAAACTGGTTCAGTTTGCCGGGCAGCGTGTTTTGGTCGTAGACGATAACCCTGTCAATGCCGAGGTCGCTCAAG
>CAYTSJ010000397.1:0-2379 GCA_964440385.1 uncultured Pusillimonas sp.
AGGTGACTTTGCGTTCGTAGTCACTGGACGCGACCTGGGTCCCGCCCTTGCGACCGGCTTCTTTGTATCGCCAGTGCGCAGCCATGCCGTATTCAGCAAACTCGTGCATTTCACGCGTGCGAATCTGGACTTCAAAGGTTTTGCCTTCGTGATCACTGACCACGGTATGCAATGACCGATAACCGTTAGGCTTGGGACGCGCGATGTAATCATCAAACTCATCAGACATAGGCATCCACATGGCGTGAACCTGTGCCAGTACAGCGTAGCAATCGCGCTCATCTTCAACAATCACCCGCATGGCGCGCAAGTCATGCAGCTGTGAAAACTTGAGATTTTTGTTGCGCATCTTGCTCCAGATGCTGTAGATGTGCTTGGGACGACCAGACACTTCGGCACTGATGGCTGCCGAGGCCAGCGCATCGCGCAATTGGCGCACTACCCTTTCGATCAGCGCTTCACGTTCAACACGTTTATCTTCAAGCTGACGCGCAATGTCTTTGTAAATTTGGGGTTCAAGGAAACGGAACGCAAGGTCTTCCATTTCCCATTTGATCTGCCAGATACCCAGGCGGTTGGCCAAGGGGGTGTAAACCGCCATGGTTTCACGCGCAAACTCGGGGGGACACGATTGCTTCGACGCCGCATACCAGCGTAACGACTGAAGGCGTGAGGCCAGCCGAAGCATCACAATCCGAAGGTCGGCAGCCATGGCCAATACCATCTTGCGCTGCTTTTCTTTCTGATCGTCGGATCCGTTACCGTCTGAAGAGTTCTGGCTGGCTATATAACCCAATCGGAGCAAGGCATGAGTGCCTCGGACCATGGTCGCGATCTCGGCACCAAAGACCTTGACTAATGGGTCTTTTTTTGAAGTGGGATCAAACAGGACCTCGTCACGCACTGACGATAAAACTGCACTGATACGTGTTGCCGCATCAGAGCCCAACCCGACCAGAATCAAGGCAACTGCAGCAGCATGCTGATCAAGCGGCTCGCCGGTCAGGGCATGCTCACCTTGCAAAGGGTCACGCACCCATGCGACGGCAAGCGACAGCAACTGACGCTCGGCATCGTCCAGGCCGACTGACACGGCTTCAAACCAGGCCGCATCAAATGGCAAAGCCGAAAGGTCAGGGACGTCAGGCATGCTGCATGTAACCTCAGGCCGCTACCGCCGCCTTGATGACGATCTCGACTTTAAGATCGGGATTGGCCAGACGCGCCTCAACAGTGGCTCTTGGAGGCGCATTGCCGGCAGGTACCCAGGCATCCCAGGCCTTGTTCATCCCTTCGAATTCGGCCATATTGGCCATGAAAATCTGGGCCATCAAGATGCGTGTTTTATCGGAACCCGCACTGGCCAACAACCGATCGATGGCCGCGAGCACCTCGGCGGTTTGACCCTCAATATCTTTGGTGGCATCGGCTGGAACTTGCCCCGCCAGGTAAACCACACCATTGTGAACCGCTACTTCTGAAAGCCGCTTGCCCATTTCGAGCCGTTTAATATCACTCATGGTGACCTCTTATCAAAGTTGAAAGAATATTGTCGGAAAAAAATCAGGCCGGCGGCAACTCAAAGACCTGGCGCAAATACGCCAGATAGGCCGGATCGTCGCACATCGTCTTCTGGGGTGAATCTGAGACTTTCGCCACCGGCTGACCATTGCACTTGACCATTTTCATCACAATCTGCAATGGCTCATGGCCCAGGTCATTGGTCAGGTTGGTACCAATACCAAAAGACACCTTGCATCGACCCGCAAAGCGCTGAGCCAACTCAATGGCGCGGGGAATCGTCAAGGCATCTGAAAAAATAAGTGTTTTCGTGCGTGGATCAGTGCGATTGTATTTGTAGTGCTCGAGCATGCGTTCGCCCCAGATGAAAGGATCACCGGAGTCGTGTCGGGCGCCGTCAAAGAGCTTGCAAAAGTACATGTCGAAATCACGCAGGAACGCATCCATGCCGTAGACATCGGAAAGCGCAATACCCAGATCACCGCGATATTCCTTGGCCCAAACCTCAAGCGCAAACACCTGGGAATCACGCAGCCTCGGGCCCAGTGCCTGGCAGGCCTGAAGGTACTCGTGAGCCATCGTTCCCAAAGGCAACACCCCATGCTGCATGGCCATCATGACATTACTGGTCCCGGCAAAATGCACACCCATCTGGGCCTTCATGGTGCGAACCACCTCGTCGTGCCACTGCTTTGAAAAGCGGCGGCGAGTACCGTATTCGGCAACACGAAACTCGGCTAGCGCGGGGTCATCGGTGACCAGTTGCATCTTTTGCTGCAGACGCTGGCGACCTTCGTCCCATCCTGGCTCGGCGCAGGTATTGCGGAAATAAACCTCGTTCACAATGGCCAGCACCGG
>CAYTSJ010000398.1:0-2369 GCA_964440385.1 uncultured Pusillimonas sp.
AAACCTTGAAACCAGCACCAGTGCTGGCGATGGCGATGGCGATGGCGATGGCGACCCACAGCATGCCCCCACTCACATTACTGGCCGTGCCCCCAAGCGGGGAATTAGCGATGCTGCCTTGCGTGCAGCCAAGCCCGCCGCCAAAGCATACAAACTTGCCATCGGCGGAGGCTTATACCTTGAGGTGATGCCGGGCGGATCAAAATTGTGGCGCTGGAAATATCGGATTGGCGGGATAGAAAATCGCTACGCAATGGGCAGCTATCCCGAGCTGTCGCTCAAGGAAGCGCGGGAAGAAACTGAAACGGCCCGCAAGCTCGTCAAGCAGGGCGTTCATCCGGCACAGCAAAAACGACTTGATCGAATCCAGTCCGGCAGATCGTTCCAGCGCACATTCTCAATATTCTGTAACGCTCAGCGAGCGACAACGGAATATCCGTCGCCAACGAAGCAAAGCGAACAATGTCCGGCATTTTCGAATTCGCGGCTTCCACGCTTAGGGTCGATAGCGATCCTGTCTATCCGGTGCGCAAGTCCTTACCGCCCAACAAAACACAACACAAACGACCGCTTTCATCGGTTGAGATTGGCAAGCTGCTGCTCGACATCGACGGTCACGGCGGCAATTATCAAACTCAATGCGCCTTCAATCTCATGTGGCTGACACTGGCACGCCCTTCAGAAGTGGTGGAAGCGGAATGGTCAGAGTTCGACCTTGATGCAGATTGATGGAGCGGCGACAAGCGGTTGATTGAATACGTTGCGATTTCGAAGGAATCGCAACGTATTTGATTGACCTGTTGTCGCCAGCGACATAAACTGGAAATGTGTCGCAAAACTCGAAAAATTAAATCATGACCGATTGGCGTCCAGACCAGCCCTATAACGACTTGCCCCCCTTGCCGCCAGCAGCAGAGGTGGAAACGCGCCCGGTACTCAAGCAGTGTATCGCTGCGCGCGCAGCCTTGGCGGAACTGAAACAAGCAGCGGAGTTGATTCCCAATCAGGGCGTTCTTATCAATGCACTGCCGCTATTGGAAGCGCAAGCCAGTTCGGAAATCGAAAACATCGTCACCACGACAGACCGACTTTTTCAGTACCAGAGCGCCGGGGAGCATGCCGATCCAGCCACTCGCGAAGCATTGCGCCACAGCAGCGCACTTCTTGAAGGGTACCGGGCACTCAAGCAAACTCCACTGAACACCCGCACGGCTGAACAGGTTTGCTCACGCATCAAGGGCATCGAGATGCAGGTCAGGCGCGTACCGGGAACGGCACTCGCCAATCAAGCGACCGGAGAAGTGATCTATACCCCGCCTGTCGGCGAAGATTTGCTAAGGACGAAACTCGCCAACTGGGAACGCTATATTCATGAAGAGCGCGATACCGATCCATTGATCCGCATGGCCGTTGGCCACTACCAGTTTGAGGCGATCCACCCCTTCACCGATGGCAATGGTCGCACCGGGCGCATTCTGAACAGTCTGTTTTTGATTCAGGAAAACTTGCTGACGCTGCCGATTCTTTATCTTAGCCGCCACATCATCAAGAACAAAGCCGAATACTACCGACTGCTGCTGGACATCACCCGCAGCCAAGCATGGGAGCCGTGGATTATCTATTTGCTTGTAGGCATTGAGGATACGGCACGTTGGACGACGACCAAGATTTCAGCGATCCGCAATCTGTCCGCACTGACCATCACGCATGTAAAGCAGGCCGCACCAAAAATTTATAGCCGTGAGCTGGTCGATTTGATCTTTGACCTGCCCTACTGCCGAATCCAAAATCTCGTAGAGAGAGACATCGCCGGGCGCCAAGCAGCTTCGCGCTATCTAAAGCAGCTCGTTAAAATTGGCGTGCTGGAAGAAAGAACCGTCGGGCGCGACAAGCTATTTATTCATCCTAGGCTGATGCACTTGCTAACACGGGATGACAACGCCGTCGCCCCTTATGAACATTCTTCATGAACGGTAATTGTCAAGCGAGTTGTCGCATTTAACATGTGCTCAAGCCGCCAACCTGACATTCTGGAATCCTGTAACCATTTACGAAGGCTATGGTGTGGGACATTCAGTTCGTCAGCCATTTTCTGTCAAGAATAAGTAAAGTACATTAAAATGACACTTACACTTTTTTTTGGGTGTTAAGGGTTATAAGAATGACTTTTCATCTCTCGACTTCCGCTGAGATCCTGCACGCGCTGGGTGTTCGTCTGCGCGAGCAGCGGCTTGCCCAATCGCTTACGCAGCGTGAACTGGCGCAAATGGCCGGACTGTCCTTGGGGGCGTTGCGCAAACTCGAAAGCGACGGTCAGTGCTCGCTGGAAACGCTGGTCCGTGTCGCGCAGGCACTTGGCTTGCTGGAGG
>CAYTSJ010000399.1:0-2355 GCA_964440385.1 uncultured Pusillimonas sp.
GCGATGTCCGTCGTGCTAAACTCTATTACTTGCGTAGCCGTTCGGGTAAGTCCGCTCGCATCAAAGAAAAACTGGTTCGCAAAGCCGACAAAGCTGCTCAATAAGCACTCGCTGGCTTACCAGCTCTTCAAACAAACAAAGGCACCCGAGGGTGCCTTTGTTTTTGGCTCATGTCGCACATTATGTCGCAACCACTTGCGCCCAAGCGCAAAACTATTGTTCCCAGTTTCGATCCCGAGGTGCAGCCGGTATTGGCCCCCAAAGCCAGGTTGACTCCGTTACCTTTACAGATTCTTCAGGCGGATTTTGTCAGGGCGGCATTTACCACACCTGTTGCCTGGGATGTAGAACCTGTTTTCTCTGAGGCCTTTCGTATTGATACTGACTCGCTGAATCAGGCAGTTCAAGCGGCTGTCTTGTTTCCCTTGGTTCAGCGTGAAAGTGGCTTGCAGGTGTTATTGACCCGGCGTTCGCCGAATCTTTCTGCACATCCTGGGCAAATTTCTTTTCCCGGGGGGCGTATCGAGCCCTCTGATGGTGGTCCTCTGGATGCGGCACTGCGCGAAACTTATGAAGAAATCGGTGTGGCGCCAGGTTTTGTAGAGGTTTGGGGCAGGCACCCTAATTTTCTGACAGGTACCGGTTTTGCGATGGAACCTGTGATTGGTTTGATCCGGGACGGTTTCGAGATCAAGCCAGACATCACTGAAGTGGCCGAGGTTTTCGAGGTGCCTTTGTCTTTTCTGATGGATCCCGCCAACCACAGGCTGCATGCAGCAACGCTACCCGATGGCAAACAACGTTTGTACTTTTCGATGCCTTGGGGGCCTTATTTTATCTGGGGTGCAACGGCAGCCCTCATCCGGAATTTGTACCACCATCTGGCGGCCGCACAGCGTGTTTTAACCGGCACCGGCGGGCATCAGGGCCAGGGTTGATTGCCGTCCTGAGCACAGTCACAGGCATAGTCATGGCCGCAGTTATAACCACGCCGTGGGCCGATTTCATGGTTTGACACCCGCTCAGGCAGCCTGTTTCGCTTGATCTTAATAGCGCGCCTGTGCTTCGTTTTCAGCCAGAATCCGTTCGTAGAGTGCATGGCGTTCGGCACTGATATCACCTTGTTTGCAGGCCGCCAAAATGGCGCAGCCAGGCTCGTGCCGGTGGGTGCAGTTGTAGAATTTGCACTCGCCCAAAAAGGGCTCGAACTCTGCAAACCCGTGCTGTATTTCAACTTCAGAAAGATGAAACAAGCCAAAGTTCTGAAACCCCGGAGAGTCAATTAAATCGCCGCCCTGGGGCAAGTGATACAGACGTGTGGTCGTGGTGGTGTGTTTGCCCGCATCAAGCGCTTCAGAATGTTCTTGGGTATGGGCTGATGCATCGGGTACCAAAGCATTCAGCAAGGTTGATTTGCCCATGCCACTTTGCCCCAGTAACAAGGCTGTTTTGCCGCAAATAAGGTCCAGCAAGGCGGTCTGTACTTGTTCGGCATTCAGGGCGCTTAGTTCAATCACGGTAATACCCGCCTTGCTGTAAGTCGCCAGTCTTTGCCGCGCTTGCGCCAGATTTTCAACCAGGTCGGCTTTGTTCAGGATAATGACCGGACGAATACCTGCGGCACTGGCTGCCACCAGGGCTCGGCCAATCAGATCATCAGAGAATGCCGGTGTGGTGGCTACCACCAGCAGCAAAATATCGACATTGGCGGCAAATTGCTTGGTCCGCATTTCATCAGAACGGTAAAGCAGGTTCTTGCGTTCAAGTCGTTTTTCAATGACACCTTCTTCGTTACCCTGGAAGCGCACCATCACTTGATCACCTACGGCCGCATCGGTTTTTTTGCCACGCGGAAAGCAGTGGTGTACCCGGCCATCGGGTAATTCGACACCATAGTGACGGCCATGAGCCGTTACTACGCGGCCTTGAACGGGCGACTCAGCCGGCATGTTTCAACCTCTGGATACGCAAAGCGGCAGGAGGGTGGCTGTCGTAGAAGGCTGAATGCAGAGGGTCTGGCGTTAAGGTGGCTGCGTTGTCATCATAGAGCTTGACCAACGCAGAGACCAGCGCATCGCCGGAAGCGTGTTGAGCAGCAAACTGATCTGCCTGAACCTGGGTTATGCCGCTGTTGCCCCCAAGTGCCTGAACTATGCTGCTCAGCAATTGTTGGGGAGTGATGTTTCCCCCGGCTAGAGAACCAACAGTTTGGATCATTAAACCCTGGCCCATACCCACTTCACCGTTGGCATTGATCAGGCCAGATGCCGTGGGGTTCATGGCCATGAACAACAGGGTGGAGGCGGTAGGGGGTCATCATGGTGGAACCGTCTGGAGCTGTATAAACATGGTAGG
>CAYTSJ010000400.1:0-2353 GCA_964440385.1 uncultured Pusillimonas sp.
CGGGAAATGCCTGAACCGTACATGATGTCGAATTCAGCCTGCTTGAACGGAGGAGCGACTTTATTCTTGACGATTTTGACGCGGGTTTCGTTACCAACGACCTCATCGCCTTTCTTGATGGAACCAATACGACGGATGTCTAGGCGGACAGACGAATAAAACTTGAGCGCGTTACCGCCCGTGGTCGTTTCAGGGTTACCGAACATGACGCCGATTTTCATGCGAATTTGATTGATGAAAATGACCATGCAATTGGCGCGCTTGATGTTAGCAGTGAGCTTACGCAAAGCCTGGCTCATGAGGCGGGCCTGAAGGCCCGGCAATGAATCACCCATATCGCCTTCGATTTCGGCTTTGGGCACCAACGCAGCCACCGAGTCGATAACGATAAGATCAACCCCGCCGGAACGCACCAGCGCATCGGTAATTTCAAGTGCTTGCTCGCCCGTATCGGGCTGGGAAATCAGCAGGTCGGACAAATTAACGCCAAGTTGTGAGGCGTATTGAACGTCGAGCGCGTGCTCGGCATCGATGAACGCACACGTACCACCAATTTTTTGCATTTCAGCAATGACTTGCAATGTAAGCGTGGTTTTACCCGAGGATTCAGGCCCGTAAATTTCGATGACACGGCCGCGCGGCAAACCGCCGACCCCCAACGCAATGTCAAGCCCAAGCGAACCCGTAGACACCACCTGAATGTCGTGTTCGACCTGGTTGTCACCGTACCGCATGACAGAACCCTTGCCAAATTGCTTTTCGATTTGAGACAGGGCTGCCGAAAGCGCCTTGGCGCGCTCTGCGGAAGCGGTTTTGCTTTGTTTGACGTCCATGGAGGTTCCTTGCGTTGGAAAAGCCGAATTATTGCATCAAATTATACTGTATAAAAAAACAGATAACCAGTAAACTAACGTGACACTCTGCGGCACTGCCTGAAACCAAATCCAGCTGTAATGGCTGGTTGCCCGTTATATCTGGCTAATCAGGTTAAACGGCATTTAAAAGCAACTATCAATCTGCCCTTTTTTAGGGCGTTTTCCACAATAGGCAAATACGTCGCCCAGGTCCAACCCATCGCATCAACCCTGTCACAGGCCCCGTGTTTTTTAAGCTTACAATCACTCGCTTCCGTTTTTTCTTTGCTCAGGCTGCTTATCTATGTGGTTCAAAAATCTGAAAATCTTTCGACTCGCGCCAACCTGGTCTCCTTCCGTCGGGGCCATCGAAGAAGCCCTTGAAAAGATGGCATTCAGGCCAGGAAGCAGCCACGACATGCAAAGTCTGGGCTGGGTCCCCCCTGCCGAAGGCCTGGGCCTGGTTCACGCCCTCAATGGTCAGTTGCTGTTCGCACTTCGCGCAGACAAAAAATTGCTTCCCGGCACGGTTGTTAACCAGGTTGCCAAGGCTCGCGCGCAAGACATCGAAGAACAGCAAGGCTACAAGCCCGGTCGCAAGCAAATGAAAGAAATCAAGGAAAGGGTCACAGAAGAACTCTTGCCCAAGGCCTTTAGCGTGTACCGCGACACTCGCGTCTGGGTCGACACCAAAAACCACTGGATGGTCATCGATGCGGCTGCCAGCGCGAAAAGCGATGAAGTTCTGGGTATGTTGGCTAAAGTATTTGACCCCTTTCCGGTCAGCCCGCTTTACACCGAAATGTCACCTGCCTCTGCCATGACCAGCTGGCTGGTCGATAACGAAGCGCCCGGCCCTTTCAGCATCGACCAAGACACTGAATTGCGCTCTACCAGCGAAAGCGGTGCCGCCGTGCGCTACGTCAGGCACGCTCTTGAAGCCGATGAAGTGCGCAAACACGTCGAAAACGGTAAACAATGTACCCGTCTTGCGCTTACATGGGCTGACCGCGTTTCATTTGTGTTAACCGATGGCCTGGACATCAAACGGGTCAGCCCCCTTGATGTCATCAAAGAAGGCCCCGACGCCGTTGCCGCCAACGATGCCGACGCCTTCGACACCGATTTTGCCCTCATGAGCGGCGAACTGTCCAAACTGCTTGACGACCTTATTGGCGCACTGGGCGGCGAAAAGTCCACCCAGTAAGCGGCTTTTCGCCCATCAGCCCTGCTACAAGATCAACGCAGGGCACTACTTCATTAATGCAGGGCACCGCTTAATTCACCAAGCGTCTGTGAACCGCCGATCTGACAAGCGCAAAAAAATACCCCAAAGGCTGGATTGATATCCAAACTTTGGGGTGCCGTTCAAAACAGGCTCTGTTTTTCTGCGTTAATCCATACCGTGGAAAATACTGTCATCGGGCCCCACATGCGAAGGGGGGCTCCAGGTTACATCGCGCAACGAGTGCTGAACCAGCCCCTCGACCCCCAGCAAC
>CAYTSJ010000401.1:0-2353 GCA_964440385.1 uncultured Pusillimonas sp.
TTGCCCAAATAGAACACTGGGTCGCTGCATTGGGCAGGGCCTCAAGCAGCGTCATGGCAATCGAATAAGGTTCTTCACCCGTAGAGGCCGCACTGCACCAGATGTTGATAGGCGCAGTGCGCGTCTTGATAAAGGTTTTAAGGGTCTCGAAGTGATGGTTTTCACGGAAAAAAGCCGTGTGATTAATGGTGAAAGCGTTGACAAAGTCTTCCCATTCGAAACCATCAGGATTCTGCGACAGATAACCCAGATAATCAGAAACGCTTTGTACACCCAGTTTACGTGCACGCATACTCAGCGTGCGTGTTGCCATTTCTCGCTTATGCTCACCCACAACAATACCGGTACGCTGATGCAGCATTCTTGCAGCGCGAGCAAAATCTTCGGCACTTACCGGCAGTACCGAAGGCGCCATTTGGGCATAAACAGGTGTAGTCAATTGAACGTCTTTTAAGCGATGGCTTGTTCAACCAGAGCCATTTCCTGGCTGGTCATGAGTTTTTCGATGTCTACCAGTATCAACATACGCTCACCAACAGTGCCGATACCGGTGAGGTACTCGGTTGAGAATGCCGTACCGAACTGGGGCGCACCACTGATTTGCGAAGGCCTTAACATCAAGACATCGGAAACACCATCAACCACTACCCCCACAACGCGAGATTCGAGGTTGAGAATAACGACAACCGTCTGGCTGTTGTAATTGACGTTGGCCAAATCAAACTTCAGTCGCATATCGACGATGGGAACGATGACACCACGCAGATTGGTAACCCCTTTGATAAAGGAAGGTACGTTCGCAATACGCGTCACACTTTGGCTGTCGTAACCGCGAATTTCCTGAACCTTAAGAATATCAATACCGTACTCTTGAGATGCCAGCGTAAAGACCAGAAATTCTTTACCAGAATCATCTACCTGTTCAGTCAGGTTATCTGCTTGATCATGCATTTTGTTCTCCGAGTGCTTTTAAGGCGTTAGGCTGAGGAACCTTACTGCGAGTCATGCGCATCAAGGCAAAGACATCAACAATAAGTGCCACACTGCCGTCACCCAAAATTGTAGCGGCTGAAATGCCCGGTATCTTTCTGTAATTGGATTCGAGATTCTTAACAACAACCTGCTGTTGGCCAACCAGGTGATCAACCAGCAAAGCAAAACGATTTTCTTCTGCCTGAAGAATGACCGCAATTGACTTGGTAAGGTCGGTTTGCGCATTTTCAACACTGAATACGTCGCTGAGCGCGACCATAGGCAGATATTCACCCCGAACGAACAAGACCTGTTCGGTTTGGGAAATGCTATGCACCTGTTCGAGCGTGGGTTGCAAAGACTCGGTCACGTGACTAAGCGGCAAAACGAAGATCTCTTCACCCACCTGCACCGACATACCATCAAGAATGGCCAGCGTTAGGGGCAAGAAGATACGGGTTGTGGTGCCTTGACCCGCGCGAGAATGCAATTGAATATGCCCGCCCATATCTTGAATATTTCTGCGCACAACATCCATACCCACGCCGCGCCCCGAAATTTCGGTGACTTTTTCAGCAGTGGAGAACCCGGGCGCAAAAATAAGCTGCCACAACTCTTCGTCGGGGGTGTTCTCGTTGACAGGAAAACCAACCGACAACGCTTTTTTAAGGATTCGTTCGCGGTTAAGGCCAGCCCCGTCATCGGATACTTCAATGACAATCTGGCCCCCAAGATGCTGAGCGGAAAGAATCAGCTCGCCTTCGGGCTTTTTGCCTTTCTGGGTGCGCACTTCAGGGGTTTCAATGCCATGGTCGATACTGTTGCGCACGAGGTGCGTGAGTGGATCAATGATGCGTTCAATCAAGCTCTTGTCAAGCTCAGTTGCCGCACCCTTGGTTGTTAGCTTGATTTTCTTTTCAAGCTTGGAGGCGCTTTCGCGTACGACGCGGGGGAACCGGCTAAACACGTAATCCATGGGCATCATGCGTATCGACATGACGGCCTCTTGAAGGTCACGGGCATTACGTTCGAGGTGCTCAATGCCATTAACCAGACGATCGTGCACGACCGGATCGAGCGTTGACGCTATTTGCACCAACATGGCCTGGGTAATGACAAGCTCACCCACCAGATTGATGATCTGGTCAACCTTTTCGACGCCCACGCGCAAGGTACCACCATCTTTACTGGCGGAATTCTTGCTGGCATCTTTTTCTTTATTGGCAGACGCCGGGGCCTGAGCAGATTGAGAGGCATCGGATTCGGCAGCAGCCTTGGGAGAATCAGAAGTTGAATCAGATCCTGCGCCAGCTTGTTCTGCATCGGGTTTTGATGCTGAGGGCGCAGGGGCTGAAGCCCTGGCCGCAGGCACCGGCTCGGG
>CAYTSJ010000402.1:0-2352 GCA_964440385.1 uncultured Pusillimonas sp.
AATCAGCGTGGGGCACGCCCACCACGGCCGACTCTGCAACGCCGGGCATGTCATCAATCAGCGATTCAATCTCTTTGGGATAAATATTGAAACCGCCCGAGATGATCAGGTCTTTGCTACGCCCGACAATCACCAGATACCCTTGCTCATTCCAGCGACCCATGTCGCCAGTCCGAAACCAGCCATCGGGCGTGAACTCTTCTTTGGTCTTTTCCGGCATGCGCCAGTAACCGGAAAAAACGTTATCGCCCTTGACCTGAATATGACCGATTTCACCCTCTGGCAACGGTTGAAGTTGATCATCAACCACACGAACCGAAACGCCAGGTAGTGGCTTGCCAACGGTACCGCCCAAACGAGGCCCCTCTTGGGCAAGATAAGGGTTAGACGTCAGCATGACCGTTTCACTCATGCCGTAGCGCTCAAGAATGGTGTGACCCGTACGAACCTGGAATGATTCAAAAGTATCGGTCAACAAAGGCGCAGAACCTGAAACAAACAGCCGCATCGACCGGCACAGATCACGATTGAAACGCGCATCAGACAACAGGCGCACGTAGAAAGTGGGCACCCCCATCATCACGGTCGAGTCCGGCAAATATCTGAGCGCTTGCTCAAGATCAAATTTAGGCAGCCAGATCATGCGGGCGCCGGCCAGCAATGCTCCATGCGCTGCGACAAACAAACCATGCACGTGGAAAATCGGCAGCATGTGCAACAACACGTCGTCGCTACGCCAGCCCCAGTAACGATGCAAGACCTGGGCATTGGAAATCATGTTTTTGTGCGACAGCATGGCGCCTTTGCTGCGGCCTGTCGTGCCCGACGTATACAAAATGACCGCCAAGGTATCCGGGGAACACATGACCGTGGCAAATTCGGTTGGGTAAGCTGCAATCGCATCAGTAAGCGAGCCTGTACCGTTTTCTTCGAGGGTGACGACCTTACACCCAGGGCTACGCCGCGCTAATGGCTCAACCCAGGCCAGGTTGGTCCCGGCACACACCACAACAGCGGGCTCGGCATCGCCAAGAAAATAGGCAATTTCAGTTTCGCGATACGCCGTGTTGAGCGGCAAATACACCAGACCCGCGCGCAAGGTACCCAGATAAAGCATCAGGGCTTCAGGGGATTTCTCGACTTGAACAGCGACCCGCGCCCCCGCCGGTAACTGCAATGAAGTGAGCCAGGCGGCAACCTTGGCTGAACCCGCGTCAATATCCCGGAACGTGTAATCGCGGTGAGGTGTCTGAAGAGCTACAGCATCAAGCCGGGCAGAAAACCCGGCTTGCAATACGGCGTAAAGGTTGGTCTCTGACACGAGCTACCCCTGATAATTTGTCGAGATCGACAAATTATCAAAAGACTGCGCCAGTAGCAAATGCATAAGACCAGGTGCCTGGTTACCTTTGCACCTGGTGACTGATTCGACGACGGGCCAGAATAGAGAACACCAAGGCAAAAACACCCAAGCCAATCGCCAAGGCCAGGACAATCACCATCAGGTAATCAAGCATGGAAGTAAAGGCCGAAAGTTCGGCATGGGTTGATTGGGGCACCCACCAGGTGGCCAATACCGTGGCTACCAGACCGACGACAAGCCCGCCCAGCAACGGCGAGCCTGCCGAGAGCCCACGCCGGCGCAAGCCACGAAACCCGCTGACCACGCCGTACAACAATAACAAGGCCACGATAACCAAGGGCCAAAACCAGCTGCCGAACAACTCGGAAGCAATGTAGAACAATGAAAGCGGATTGAAATCACTCATAAAGCCTCCTAGGCGCGGCCAAACAGCATCGCACGATAGGTGCCGAGCAACGCTTTCTCATCGATTATCCACGAGACCCAAAGCTCTTCGAGTGGATCTATGAACGGGAACGAAGGCACAAGTTTGCCGTCGTAGTCGAACTCGATCAGCATGGCCTTGCCGTAACGGGTGATCATTGGGCATGAGGTGTAACCGTTATAGGTCGCCGTTGACGTTTTGCCCGCGATGTCGGCCAGAATGTGGTCAACTACCACCGGCACCTGCCACTTGACACTGGCGGCAGTTTTACCGCGCGGTACACCGGCAATATCGCCCACAGAAAACACATTGGCAAACCGTGGGTGGCGCAAACTGGCCTTGTCGGCTTCAACCCAGGCATCGTTCTTGAAGACACCCGACTGCCAGGGCAAGGCACTGTTGCGAACCGCATCAGGGGCACACATGGGCGGAATGACATGAATGAAATCGTAGTCTTGCCAGACTTCGCCGGCAGGAGTTTGATAGCGCGCTGCATTGCGGCCAACGTCGATACCGGTCAGCACATGGTCGTAATTGACCTTGACGTCACGTTCGGAAAAAAGGG
>CAYTSJ010000403.1:0-2334 GCA_964440385.1 uncultured Pusillimonas sp.
GGCGTGGGGTGCCTTGTGGCGCTGGCGTCGGCAATGGGATAAGGAGTCGTGAAATGCCCGTATTTACTGCCTGGAAACGTGGTTTGCGTTGGGCGACAGTATCAGTGGCGTGTATGGGGTTGATTGCCTGTGCATCGCCCAAGCCCGCCGATTACGCTGCCGAAAAACCGGTGCTTGATCTACGTGAGTACTTCGATGGCGATATCGATGCCTATGGCATTTTCACCGATCGCAGTGGTCAAGTCGTTCGTCGTTTTGTTGTCACCATCAAAGCCAGCTGGCAAGGTGAAAAAGGCGTTCTTGAAGAAGACTTTGTTTACAGCGATGGCGAAAAACAGCGTCGGGTTTGGTATCTGACCCATCTTGGCAATGGCAAGTACACCGGTACGGCTGAAGACGTGGTCGGCGAGGCCAAGGGGGAAGTGGCAGGCAATGCTTTCCAGTGGACTTATGTGCTTCGGCTTCCGGTCGGCGAGCGCACCTATGACGTTTCCTTCAATGACTGGATGTACCTCATGACGGACAAAGTCATGTTGAACAAAGCCACCATGAGCAAGTTTGGCATTCGTCTTGGCGAAGTGACGTTGTCATTTCACAAGCGTTAAGGTGGCTTTGCCATGGCATTGAATCCCCTTCTTGAACAGCCTGCCGATGAAGTGATCTGGATGATTGGCGCTTCCACAGGGATAGGTCGTGCGTTGGCCGATCAGCTGGCCGGGCAGGGTGCCAAAGTTGTGGTCTCAGCCCGCAGCCAGGCGTCTTTGCAGGCCTTTCAAGAGGCCAACCCGGGCTGCATGTCTGTGGCGCTTGATGTCTCGGACGCCGCTGCACTGAAGACCGCGTGCGACGCCATTGTGGCCCGTTATGGTCGCATTGATCGTGTTCTGTTTTGTGCCGGAGTCTATAAGGCACTGCGTGCCACTGAATACGACCTTGATCTGATGCTGCAGCATCAACAGGTTAACTATGTTGGTGCGCTGAATATGCTGGCGGCGGTGATTCCATTGATGCTGGCGCAGGGTAAGGGGCACATCAGTCTGGTTTCAAGTGTTGCGGGGTTTAGTGGTTTGCCTCAAGGCCTGGCGTATGGGCCGACCAAAGCGGCACTGACCCACTTGGCTGAAACCCTTTATCTTGATTTGCGACCCAAGGGCATTGGTGTGTCGGTGGTTCATCCGGGTTTTGTTGAAACCCCGCTCACCCGGCAAAATGAATTTCCCATGCCGTTCTTGCAGACCCCTCGGCAGGCAGCACAAGCCATTGAGCGGGCTTGGCGGCGCGGCCAGTTCGAGATTCATTTTCCGCGTCGTTTCAGCCTTATATTAAAAACCTTGCGATTGCTGCCGTACCGCTGGTATTTCGCCCTTGTGCATAAAGGAACCGGCCTGTGAGTGTTGATTTAAATGATGCGGCTAACCCGCTGGCCAGACTGGGGGCGTTTTATGAAGCGCTGACGCCATCAGCCCTTGACCAGTTATCCGATCATTACGCCCAACAGGCGCGGTTTAAAGATCCGTTTAACGATGTGATCGGAATTCCGGCGATTCGGGCAATTTTCCAGCACATGTTCGACACACTTGAAAACCCCAGGTTTGTGGTTCATCAGGCATCGGGCGATGCGGCGCAGGGTTTTTTAACCTGGACGCTTCATTTTCATAGCCAAACCGGCAAGCAGGTGCGAGCTTGGGAAATCCATGGCGCAACGCATGTCCAATGGGATGCTGACGGGCGCGTTGCCCTGCATCGCGATTATTGGGATGCCGCTGAAGAGTTATATGAAAAGTTGCCGGTACTGGGCAGCCTGATGCGATTCTTGAAGCGTCGGCTGGCAACCGTAGTGCCACCCCAATAAAAAACCCCGGCATGCCGGGGTTTTTTGCGACCCGCCCTAAGGCAGGTTAACTGGCGAACAATCAGGCAGCCTGAATGTTTTTAGCCTGAGGGCCTTTAGGGCTGTCAGCGGTTTCGAAAGAAACACGCTGGTTTTCGTTCAGGGATTTGTAGCCAGTGCCGACGATGTCGGTGTGGTGTGCGAACAGGTCTTTACCGCCAGCATCGGGAGTGATGAAGCCGAAGCCTTTTTCGTTGTTGAACCATTTAACAATACCGGTCTGCGTAGTCATGAGCAGGATTCCTTAAAAATAACTAGGGCAATGTGCCCCGGGGCAAGACTTATTCAAGGAACGACGACTCGAGCAAAAAGACGGGCTGCTTAAACTTAAATACAACGAACTTGAAAAATCTCTCCAAGTAATGTAGTTGTATTTTTTTGATTTGTCTACTACTGAATTCAAATGTCCCTTTGGTGTTGCATTGACCCGTCGTTTTACAACG
>CAYTSJ010000404.1:0-2325 GCA_964440385.1 uncultured Pusillimonas sp.
GTGTCATGGCAGTTGTGCGGTACTGCTCGAGCAGTGCCACAAAACGCGACATGTGCGTGCCTTTCTCGTGCGCAGGCAAAGCAACCGTAAGTTCCCAGTCGGCGACAGTGGGCATGGCCTGACCGCCTTGGGTATTGCTAACCAACATAGGGTGGCGAACGCCGCGAACCCCCACACGCTGGATCGGCATCCGGCGCGTATCGGCCGAGCTTTGAACATCGGGCATGACGGCAGCTGAATCAGTGATGGAGTTCATGATTTGACCTGTAAAAAACCGGACGGAGCCGGGACAATGAATCGGATTTGCCATACATTACCCCGCCGAAGCGGCGGTGTCGAGCATAACCCCTAAGTTGGACAGGTTTTTCCAGAACAACTGATTGACACGGTTTTGTCCACGACAAAACTGAAAATACTACGAAATGCCGAACCTTTGTCTAATCGAAGCCGCAATACCCTCAGGGTCCAAACCGCACAGCTTGAGCAACTTGGCCTGATCACCATGATCAATGAACTCGTCAGGTAACCCGAGCTGCAGCACAGGGACCTGTACACCTTTTTGGGCAAGATATTCAAGGACCGCACTGCCCGCGCCGCCCATGACGCAGCCTTCTTCGAGGGTGACTAAAGCGTCGTGCGTGGTTAACAAGCGGTCTATCAGGTCATGATCCAAAGGCTTCACGAACCGCATGTCGGCAACCGTGGCATCCAGAGCCTGAGCCGCTTCAAGTGCCGCCGGCACCAAAGTACCGAAACCAAGAATAGCAACGCGATGCCCTTGACGCAGCACACGGCCCTTGCCAATTTCAACCGTATCAAGCGCCGATGTCACATCGGCGCCACACCCTGAGCCCCGTGGATAACGCACCGAGGCTGGACCGTTGTAGTGATAACAGGTGCTCAACAACAACCGCGTTTCGTTTTCGTCAGAAGGGGTTGCAACTACCATATTTGGGATGCAACGCAAGAATGCAATATCGTAATTGCCTGCGTGCGTGGCACCGTCAGCCCCGACCAGCCCGGCTCGGTCAAGCGCAAAAGTGACATCCAGATTTTGCAACGCCACATCGTGAATGAGCTGGTCGTAACCGCGCTGCAAAAATGTTGAATAAATGGCAACAACAGGCTTGAGACCTTCGCAGGCCATCCCGCCGGCAAAAGTCACCGCATGCTGTTCAGCGATACCCACGTCAAAATAGCGATCAGGAAATTTCTGATGAAACTCGACCATGCCACTGCCTTCGCGCATGGCTGGCGTTACGGCCATAAGACGCTCATCGTGCTGCGCCATATCGCACAGCCAGCGCCCGAAAACCTGCGTAAAGGTCTGACGCCCTGGGGCAGCCGATTTCTGAATACCCACCGATGGATCAAACTTGCCAGGACCGTGATAAAGCACCGGGTCGGCCTCGGCCAGTTTGTAACCCTGCCCTTTTTTGGTCACCACATGCAAAAACTGAAGCCCGCCAAGCTGACGCAGATTTTGCAAGGTAGGGACTAAAGCCTCCAGATCATGACCATCGATAGGCCCGACATAGTTGAAGCCAAGCTCTTCAAACAGCGTTGCCGGAGAAACCAGACCTTTGGCATGGCCCTCAACACGGCGAGCCAGTTCGAGCACAGGCGGCATGTGCTGCAAAACCGCTTTGCCCATATTTTTTGCAGCAGCATAAAACTTGCCCGACATCAGGCGCGCAAAATAATGGTTTAACGCCCCCACCGGCGGCGAAATCGACATGTCGTTGTCATTCAGGATGACCAGAACATTGACACCAGACGTGACACCCGCATTATTAAGGGCTTCAAAAGCCATACCTGCGGTCATGGCACCATCACCAATCACGGCGATATGCTGTCGCTTTGACTGACCCAGATTACGGGACGCGACGGCCATACCCAGCACGGCCGATATAGAGGTTGACGAGTGCGCAGTACCAAAAGCGTCATATTCAGACTCTGAGCGCTTGGGAAACCCCGAAATACCACCAAACTGGCGCAAATGAGCCATGGCATCACGACGTCCGGTAAGAATCTTGTGCGGGTACGACTGGTGGCCGACATCCCACACAATACGGTCGTCTGGTGTATTGAACACATAATGCATGGCTACAGCCAGCTCGACCGTACCCAGATTAGACGACAAATGACCGCCTGTTTTCGAGACGGAATGCAAAATGAATGAGCGCAACTGATCGGCAATCGACTTGAGCGACCGCGCGTCAAATGCGCGCAAGTCGTCGGGCGAGTTGATCTGTTCTAAAGTGGGATTCGTCATACGGATGAGTTCTTTTGGCGCACACGCCACCGGCATTTATTTTAGTAGAG
>CAYTSJ010000405.1:0-2323 GCA_964440385.1 uncultured Pusillimonas sp.
GGCAACAGCCTGTCGGCGCAGATCAATACCAGTCAAACCAACCGTACGTTGGTGCTTGCCCATACCGACCCTTACTGGACGAAAGAAGGTATCAGCAAGACCACGTCGTTGTACTATCGTCGCACCACGCCTTACGACGCAGGCAGTGGTGACTACCGAATTACCGCTTACGGTGGCGGTCTGAATTTTGGCGTACCTATTTCTGAATACGATCGTGTGTTCGCTGGCGTCTCACTTGAACATAACAAGCTCGATCTCTATACCCCGCCGCAAGCGTATAAAGATTTCCAATCAGTTTATGGCGAAAGCACCAACGCGGTCGTTTTCAACATGGGCTGGTCGAAAGACACCCGTGACAGTGCCATTGCACCGCGCAAGGGCAGTCTGACTCGCCTGGCAGCTGATATTTCAACAGCCGACTTGCGCTACTATCTCCTCAGCGCGCAGCAGCAGTATTACATGCCGTTGGGTCGCAGTTTCACCCTGGCGCTAAACGGTAAGGTTGACTGGGCTCGTACCTACGATGACCGCATTTTCCCTGTCATCAAAAACATGTTTGCGGGCGGTTTGGGTTCTGTCCGTGGTTACCAGGGGGCTTCTCTGGGTCCGCGTGATACCCTGACTGGCGACTACCTGGGTGGTTCTCGTCGTATGATTGCCAACGCTCAGTTGTACTTGCCGTTCCCGGGCGCTACCCGCGACCGTACCCTGCGTTGGTTTGTCTTTGCGGATGCTGGTCAGATCAGCACTACCAAAGGTCAGACCTGTGCTGCAGGTATTGGTAACACGGTTGTCGATCCTTGTGGCTGGCGTTATTCGGCAGGTTTGGGCTTGTCCTGGGAATCTCCTATGGGCCCGCTTGAAATCTCGTGGGGCAAGGCGCTCAGGAGCAAAGAAGGTGATGAACTCCAGGCCTTCCAGTTCCAGATTGGTACAAGTTTCTAATTACCTGAATTTAGTGGCACAATATTCTTTTTTATCTCTGCATTGGCAAGGTAGATCTTTCATGAAGTCGAAATTAGTTTTGAATGTTTCCGCATTAACCCGTAGCCTTGCTCGTGGTCAACGTACGCTGGCTTTGGCCGCCGTCCTGGGGGCCGCCTCTTTGCTGGCTACCCCCGCTCCTGCACAGGCTCAAGGAACCAAAGTAGGCTTCGTCAGCACCGAGCGTATTCTTCGCGACTCCAAGCCGGCCAAAGCAGCGCAATCAAAAATCGAAGCCGAATTCAAAAAGCGCGATCAAGAATTGCAAAACCTGGCCAACAATCTGCGTAATCAGGCCCAGAAGTTTGATAAAGATGCTCAGGTCATGTCCGAATCCGACCGTGTACGCCGTCAACGCGAACTGGCCGACCTTGACTCCGATTTGCAGCGTAAACGCCGTGAATTTCAGGAAGACTTCAATCGCCGTCGCAACGAAGAATTTTCGTCCATCGTTGAAAAAGCTGATGCGGCCATCAAGAAAATTGCTGAAAGCCAGGGTTACGATCTGATCATTCAAGACGCCGTGACGGTCAGCCCCCGCGTTGATATCACTGATCAGGTGCTTAAATCCCTTGGCGGTTAATGTCTTATGCCGGTATTGTTAGCGCCTGATCAGGCGCCCAACCTGGCTGATCTTATTGCTACTGCTAACAAGGTTGGCCTCGACTACCGGATGCTCAATGAGCCTACATCCCGCATAAGGGGTTTAGGCTCTTTGCTTTGTGCCGGCCCCGAAGAAATCAGCTTTCTGTCTAACCCGCGGCTCAAAGATCAGGTGGCCCAGTGTCGGGCTGCGTCTGTTATCGTTACTCAGGCCGTGCTTGATGACCTCGACCTTGACCCGTCGCGCTCTGTTGTCGTGTGCAGTCAGCCCTACCTGATGTATGCCCTGATTGCGCAATGGTTTGATCAGCATCGCCTGTCTCAACTGCCGTCAGGCATCCATCCGACAGCCGTTATCGCCTCCGATGCCACACTTGAAGACGGGGTCCATATTGGTCCCTATTGTGTTATCGAGTCGGGGGTTCGAATAGGTTCGGGGTCGCGCCTTGGACCGGGTTGTGTTATTGGGCAAGGTTCTGAACTGGGCCGTGATTGCTTGTTGAATGCCAAAGTGACCGTGTATCACGGGGTTACGATTGGTGACCGTGCCATAGTGCATAGTGGTGTGGTCTTGGGTGCTGATGGTTTTGGCTTTGCGCCTGATCCTTTCAAGGGGCAGGGGGCCTGGGCAAAAATCGCCCAACTGGGTGGCGTCACTGTGGGCAATGATGTTGAAATCGGTGCCAACACTACAGTTGACCGCGGTGCGCTTGATGACACTGTGATTGGGCATGGC
>CAYTSJ010000406.1:0-2302 GCA_964440385.1 uncultured Pusillimonas sp.
CTCGGGTATCAGCCCGGCTGCAGCAAAAGCATCTTTTACGGCAGCAAAATCCGGGGGTTCGCAGGTGACCTCAATAAGGCCGTCCTCATCGGACTGGATATCTTCAGCGCCAGCTTCCAGTGCGGCATCCATCACCTTGTCTTCAGGCGTGCCGGGTGCAAACAGGAATTGACCGCAATGCTTGAACAGAAAGGCAACCGAGCCCTCGACACCAAGATTTCCGCCGTGTTTTGAGAGGGCGTGACGTACTTCGGCGACCGTGCGCTGGCGGTTGTCGGTCATGCAGTCAATCACGACGGCTGCGCCGTTGATGCCATAGCCTTCGTAGCGGATCTCTTCATAGTTTGAGTCATCTCCGCCGCCTGCACCGCGCGTGATGGCCCGCAAAATGTTGTCTTTGGGCATGTTGGCCGCAGTGGCTTTATCCCAAGCCAGTCGCAAACGCGGATTGGCATCGGGGTCGGGGCCGCCGGCGCGGGCCGCAACGGTGATCTCACGAATGATCTTCGTCCAGATTTTGCCTCGCTTGGCGTCTTGACGCCCTTTGCGATGCTGAATATTTGCCCATTTACTATGTCCGGCCATATGCGATGTCTGTAGTTGGTCTGAAGAAAGATTATGATTTTAACGCGTTCAATCACATCTGAAGGTAATGCGCATGGCTGATCCTATCGTTGTGGGCAAAAATGCCCGCACAGACGTTGTTCTGTTACCGGCCCTGGCCAACCGCCACGGCTGTATCACCGGCGCAACCGGTACGGGTAAAACCGTGACCTTGCAACTTATGGCCCAGTCTTTTTCAAGGCTGGGAGTGCCCGTCTTTCTTGCCGATGTCAAAGGTGACCTGAGCGGCATATCACAAGCGGCACATCCCAATCCTAAATTGCAAGAGCGTTTGGCCCGTCTTGGCTTGCCTGAACCTGTTTTTGGCGGATGTCCAACCACGTTCTGGGATGTCTTTGGCGAAAAAGGCCACCCGGTCAGGGCAACGATTTCAGATATGGGTCCCCTGTTGCTGGCGCGTATGCTCGAACTGAACGATACGCAAGAGGGTGTGTTGAATATCGTTTTCCGGGTGGCTGACGACGATGGTCATTTGTTGCTGGATTTGAAAGACTTGCGTGCGATGCTGCAGCACGTTGCGGATCGGTCTGCAGAGTTAAGAGCACGCTACGGCAATGTTTCTGCAGCTTCGGTGGGGGCGATTCAGCGTAGCCTTTTGCGACTTGAGTCACAGGGTGCCGAGGCTTTTTTCGGTGAGCCCATGCTGGATGTCCTCGACTTTTTGCGGGTCGACGAAAAAGGGCAAGGGGTTGTCAATATTCTGGCGGCCGATCGCCTGATGCAGTCACCGCGTCTGTATGGTGTGTTTTTGCTCTGGATGCTCGCCGAGTTGTATGAGACCTTGCCTGAAGTGGGCGATCTGGATAAACCCAGGTTTGTGTTCTTTTTCGATGAGGCCCACTTGTTGTTCTCTGACGCACCCGATGTATTTGTTGAAAAAATCGAGCAGGTTGCACGGTTGATTCGATCCAAAGGGGTTGGCGTTTACTTTGTCACCCAGAATCCGCTCGATATTCCTGACACCATTCTGGGACAACTGGGCAATCGTGTGCAACATGCCTTGCGAGCGTTCACGCCTCGGGATCAGAAGGCCGTGCGCGCTGCGGCACAAACCATGCGCGCGAATCCGTCACTTGATGTTGAGTCTGCGATGATGGAACTTGGGGTGGGCGAAGCGCTGGTTTCGCTGCTGGACGATCAAGGTCGTCCTGGCATGACCGAGCGGGTCTGGATTGCAGCGCCCGGCAGTCGCATTGGGCCGGCTACCGAGGCTGAACGCCAGGCTATTCGAACAACTTCGGTATTGGGCGCTAAATACGACCACACGGTTGATCGGGAATCTGCGTACGAAGTGCTGCTGCAACGCGCCAACCAGGGCGTGGCAGAAACGACGCCAGCGTCAGGTCAAAATGATCGGGGAGTTGTTGGTGCGGTGAGCGACTTTTTGTTGGGTAGCACCGGCCCCAGAGGCGGCCGGCGCGATGGCGTCGTGCAGTCAGTGGCTAAAAGTATGGTCAGACAAGCCGCCACGCAATTACTGCGTGGCGTACTGGGTTCACTGACCGGGCGTCGACGCTGATTAGCCCTCGAGGTGGTAGCGCTGGACGCGTTCCACCTCGTTTTTGGACCCCAGGATTACACCAATACGTTGGTGCAAGCCGTCGGGCACGGCGTCCAGAATGCGGATATTGCCGTCAATGGCGGCACCACCCGCTTGTTCTACCAGGAAGCTCATGGG
>CAYTSJ010000407.1:0-2299 GCA_964440385.1 uncultured Pusillimonas sp.
CATCACTCAAGACAATGCCGTCGCCGTCTCTTCCACTGCCCGCACAGCTGAAAACCTGCAGGGCGCCGTTGAAAAGCTGACAGAACTGGTCAATGCCTTCAAACTAATTGAAATCAACGCTGATGCAGTCCCGCATCAGGTCAAAGCTTCACCAGCAACACAACCACAACGCAAAAAGATCAAAAACAGATCTGCAATGGCTCTTCTTAAGTCGAACAAGACCGTTGCAAGATTGAAAATGGGCTAAAAAGGCAGCACAAAACAATGATGGACCTCAACCAGAAAGTAGAAGCACTCACCCGAGACCTGGGGCTTGAACTGGATGTGATCAATGAGCGCAAGACATTTCTGGAGCTTACTGAAGAAGATGAAATACGATTACGCCGTGCCCATGACCTGCTGAACAACGAGTCTGCTGAATTCGCTGATACTTTTTACAAGCATTTACTGTCATTCGACGCTCTCCGCCCCTTCCTGGAAGGAGACGGCCAGCTTGAACGATTAAAATCTGTCCAGACCAAATACTTCAACAGGCTCACGGCCGGAAAATACGACACTGATTATGTTCATGATCGCCTGCGGGTCGGTCTGGTACACCAGCGTATTGGCCTGGAACCTACCTGGTATCTGGGCGCCTACCGCAAATACATTTCCGAGATGCAGCGCAGGCTGTGGAATTCCTTGGGCAATGAACCCGATGAATTCCTGAAGACCTGTGATGCCCTGACTAAAGTCGTCAACTTCGATATCGGTCTGGCGCTTGACACCTATTTTCATGCCAGCACCGCAGCCATTTATGAACACAAAGAGTACGCAGAAAGTCTGGTTGCTGCGATCCCTTCAGGGTTAATGGTCGTTGATCGTGACTTGAAAATATTGTCAATGAATCCTGCAATGCGCATGATGCTTGACGATCAAGAGCACTCCTCAGACACCACACATCAAGATATCCCTTGCCTGGTTAAAAGCGCACTGCTCAACAACGCCTGCCTTGAAGTCATTGAATCGGGCAAAAACCAAAACAACATTTTCGTTACCTTGAATCGCGCCAGTGGTCGAGGCAAGCTCGATTTCTCTCTTAGCCGCATCCAGTTTAGGGGCATGCCGCTGCTATTGGTCATGGCGCAGGATGTGACGGAAAAATTTCGTGTTGAAACTGAACTGGCTCAAAGTGAGGAGCGTTACAGGCGCACCTTCAACCATGCTGCTGTCGGCTTGGCTCAAACAGATATTGATGGCCGAATCACACGCATCAATACCAAACTGTGCGACATACTGGGCTACGAAGAAGACGAACTTCTGGGTATGCGTTTCCCGCAATTAACGCATCCTGAGGACAGGGTAGACGCTCACGTCATGACCACACGTGTACTTGAAGGCGAACTTGAAAGCTACAGCAAAGAGCGACGTTACCAACACAAAGATGGCCGTGTTATCTGGACCAATGCCACGGTATCTTGCCTGCATGAAAATAATGTCCGTAATGGCCTGATTGTTGTGCTGGAAGACATTTCAGCACGCAAACACATGGAAGAAGAACTGGTGCGCATGGCAGGGCATGACGCGCTTACAGGTCTACCCAACCGGACACTGCTGCAAGATCGTCTGGCAAAGGCCCTTGCCCGTGCCAGACGAAACGAGCAGCAAGTGGCCGTCATGTATCTGGACCTTGACCGGTTCAAATACATTAATGACAGCCAGGGCCATGCCACTGGCGACAAGATGTTAATCGAAGCCGGCAAGCGCTTGATGCAATCGGTCAGGGAAACTGACACCGTCGCCAGGTTAGGGGGCGATGAATTTGTTGTAGTTCTGGATGGCATCGAAGACAGCCGCACAGTGACCATTCGAGCCCAATCAATATTACGCGCTCTTGCAGCACCTTTTGCAATCAAGAACCTTGAGGTCTACACCGGGGCCAGTATCGGGGTCGCACTTTACCCGAAAGACGGGGAAGACGCTGATACTTTACTAAAACACGCCGACTCGGCCATGTACCAGGCCAAAGAGGCTGGCCGTAATAATGTGCAGTTCTATACCCCTGAACTGAATGCCGAACATGTAAAGCGACTCGAGATCGCTAACGGGCTCAGGCAGGCCATAACCAACAACGAACTCGAACTTTATTACCAGCCCAAGGTAAAAGCAGAATGCGGAAAACTTGTGGGCGTTGAGGCATTACTGCGATGGACACGCGACAAGGGCATTAAGGTCCCCCCTGATCAATTTATTCCAGTGGCAGAAGACAGTGGCATGATTCTGGGTATCGGCGAATGGGTGTTGCGACAAGCTTGCCAGG
>CAYTSJ010000408.1:0-2284 GCA_964440385.1 uncultured Pusillimonas sp.
GTCAGCGGCCATCGGCCGGAGTCAGGGCACGGCGCAAATGCGAAATCTGGGTGCGCAGAGCATCGCTGGTTTCCTGCGTTTCACCCCAGACCAAAATCTCGAGTTCGGCACGACGGAACAACCGTCCCGGTTGACTTAACATGGCGACGAGCAAGTGCATGGCCTTGGGTGGTAACGCCAAGGGAGTTTGGCACCAAGTGGCGGTGCCGCTGTCGGGGTCGTATTCGAGCCGCCCCAGGCGTAAGCGTGAATTGACTACTTTTCCCTGCGCTCGCTTGACCAGGGCCAGCAAGCGGGCTTCAACTTCTTTCAGCGCAAAGGGTTTGACCAGATAATCGTCGGCACCTGCGTCAAAGCCGGTCAGCTTGTCTTCCAGAGTGTCGCGCGCTGTCAGCATCAACACGGGTGTGGCAAGCTGGGCATCGCGCCGCAGGCGCTGGGTCAGTTTTATGCCGTCGATGCCCGGCAGACCCAGATCAAGCACAATGGCGTCAAATGTCTGGCTACTCGCCAGATGCAGACCAACCAGACCATTGGGAGCGGCGTCGACGCTGTGTCCGCGCATGGCCAGATAGTCGTAGAGATTGGCGCAAATTTCCGCGTCGTCTTCAATAATCAGAATTCTCATTGGCGCTTGTTTTGGTTGCCCCGCAAAAGCGGCGATGGGTGGCTATCAGATTCGTGCGGTGTGCCGGGGTCAGGCGATCATGGCGGGTGTTTGTGTCGAACCTGGGTGGCCACGTACGATTTCGTTCAATTCCCGGCGCTCCGGCTGAAAGGCTGCCATGAGGAACGCGCACAGTTTTCGTGCTGCCTGACTGTTGTCGGCACTGAAGTTGCATACGTAGACATCCAGAGTGACACCACCAATCTCCGGCCAGGTGTGGATGGCTAGGTGGGATTCAGCGAGAACCACTGTGCCGGTGACACCGGCCGGCTCGTGGTTGGCGGCAACAAACTGGTGAAAAAATCGCCCGACTACCGTCAGCCCGTGTTGCTCGCAGGCCGATACACAAAAAGACTCCAGATCGGCAGCGTCGAGCAGGAATTGCGCCGGGCAGCGGCAGGAATGCAGATCGGCAATGAGGTGGAGTCCGTTCATGATTGGCGATTCTATTCCGAAGCGGTTTCACGTGAAACCCTGGCAAACGTTTGCTCCAATATGCTTGCCAGTCGGTAAGCCGCCGCAACGACCCTTTGCGCGGCAATGCCTTGAGCGTTGGCGCGAAATGCGTCGGTAATGAGTGCCGTGTCGGGGTAGGCATGGTGAGCGGCCAGATCAAAGCTTTCTTGCGCCCATTGTGTGGTATCGCCTTGTATGGGTGGACGAGGATAAAGTGCAATCAAGCGTTGGGCGGCGTGCTCCAAGGCTTGGCCGTTTAACCAGGGTGGAGCGGGCAGGTCGTCCCACCATTGGTGCAGACTGCTCTGGGGCAGTCGTTTATGTGCCGGGTCGGTGACTTCAAAAAGGGTGCCGCCCTGATCGTGATTGCTACCAACGTGCAGCGGTTGGTGGATTTCCCCAATCAGATGAATAACCCAGGGGAGTGCATAGACCCGTTCTGTGACAGAAGCGTGTTTTAACTGGCCAATCAGACGGGGCAGCTGACTATCCAGAACACCTTTGCCCTCCTGCGGGCTGCCATCGATTTGCCGATCAAAGTAATGCCAGCGCCGATGACGCGCCGTATCGGAGAGGCCGGGAATCGGCGGTGAGGGTGTTTCGCTGGTCTCATCGTAGAAGCGTGCATCGTGACGAATGTCGTCCGGCCAGGTGGCGGCACCAAGAAAGGCGGCATGGCCCCACTGCGTCTCGTCGAGGTTCCGCTTCCAGCGTGTGGAATCGGGATGGAGCAGCAGATAGTGAGAGACATTTGCCTGGGTCGAAGCGGAAAGCTGTTGCCAGGCGATTTCCGCGATCAAGCGGTGTGTGCCGCTGTTCCAGGCCCAGATCGGACTGGAAGAAATCAGCAGAAGAGCCAGGGAAAAAGTGCGAAGCATGGTGCATTATGGCAGCATTGCCCGGTGAGCAAATGGGCTGTTTCTTTGCGGGCATTAAGGCAAGGTGCGTCGCTCCAAAAAAGCTTTGCACAGTCCGGGAAACCCCCATGCGATAATCCGGGCATGACTTCATTGCCACACGATTCCCTTGCATTCAGCTTTCTCCATGCCGCACAGGTGGTTTCCCGGGTCATGGGTGGCCAGAGCCTGGCGGATGGTTTGCTGACGCGCGTGCCGACCCGGGCCCGCCCAGCGGTTCAGCACCGCGTCTATCAAAGCCTGC
>CAYTSJ010000409.1:0-2270 GCA_964440385.1 uncultured Pusillimonas sp.
CCCTGGCCGCTTCGGCATAAAGCCAGGTCGCCAACGTTTCAAAGTTGACCGGGCGCAGCAGCAAGGTTGCAGGCAGCTCTTTCATGGTGTCAACAAAGACCAGCAAGGCGGCGGCCCCGATAGCGGGGCGTAACAACGGCAGATGCACACGGCGCAAGGTACCCGTTGCGGTTTCACCCAAAAGCCGTGAGGCTTGCTCAAGCGAAGGTGGAATACGCGCTAGTCCCGACTCAAGACCGCCAACGGAAATCGCCATGAAGCGGATGGTGTAAGCACACACGAGTGCAACAGCAGAACCCATCAACCACAATTGCGGTGTTGTACTGCCGAAAGAGGCTGTAACCCATGACAAAAAGTCATCTATTCGATTGATCGGTGTCAGCATACCGATGGCCAGCACGGTGCCTGGTAGCGCATAGCCCACGGTTGATACTCTGGCACAGAGCCTGCTGATGGCATAAGGAGACTTGCTGCGCGCACTGCGCGCTGCCCAAGTGACAACAATGCCGCAAAACACCACTACGGCTGTCGCGAAAATGGCGATGCTGACGGTGTTGATGGCGCTTTGAATCAGTTGGGCCGATACACCACCGGCCAGATGAAGATGTTTGAAACTCTGGTTCAGCAAATAAATCGCCGGGGCAATAAAGCCAATGACGATAGGCGCCCACCCCAAGCCAATCGCAATCAGTGCAGCACTGCCTTTAAGCGTTTTCGGTTGGATCGGGCGCATGCGCTGGGTATTGGCGTAACGCTGGCGTTTTCGACCATGACGTTCTACCAAGATCAACGCAGCAACAATGGCCAGCATGGCTAACGCAATTTGCGCTGCACCGGCAAGATCAGATCGGGTGACCCAAGTGGTGTAAACCGATACCGTCAGGGTTTGTACTCCCAGAAACTCGGAGGCCCCGATATCGTTGAGTGTTTCAAGCAGCGCCAGACTTACGCCCACCGCGATGGCAGGTCGCGCCAAAGGTAAGGCCACTTTAAGGAAAACGCCTCGACCCGACAACCCGAGAATTCGTCCGGCCTCAAGCAGGCTGGCGGCCTGGGTTGCAAACATGACGCGGGTCGACAGATAAACGTAGGGGTACAGCACAAAACCCAGTAAAAAGATGGCGCCGGGCAAGCCCCGAATGTCTGGAAGCCGGAAATCACGCGGGCTGGAATAGCCCAGCACATCGCGCACCAGACTTTGAAAAGGGCCAATCGGGTGAAGAATATCGAGGTAGGCAAATGCCACAATATAGGTGGGCACGGCCAAGGGCAGCAACAAGGCCCAAGACAAAAAACGCTGCGTGGGAAACGAGAAGGCCGTGACCAGCCAGGCCGCCCCGGTACCCATGCAGGTGACCAGCACACCCACCCCGAGCAGCAACAGAGCCGTATTCAAGAAGGCCGCGGGTATCACGTAGTCGAGCAGATGAGCCCAATGGCCCAGAGACCCCTGCAGAGCCAACCACCCCAACGTAAACACGGGCGTGACAATACACAACGCAATTAAAAAAGCGCCAAGCCGCCAGCCGGTATCAGAACTACAGAACAAGTGACGCAACTGCAAGCGCTGGGTTTCCTGCAAAATTCAGGCCGCCTGGTTACAGTGCGGCCCGTTGTGGTTAACGGTTATTGGTCGAAGCCTGTTTTATCGACCAGTTTGCTGGCTTGCTGGCGATACTTGGCGATTTCGGCCAGCGGTAAGGGATCAATGACCAGAGGGCCAAAGCTTTCTACCACGGGGTCGAGTTTAACGCCTGCACGCACAGGGTATTCGTAATTGGCGTTGGCATACATCTGCTGCGCCTTTTCGGAAACCAGATATTCTAGCAACTGAATGGCTTGCATCTTGTTAGGCGCATGTTTTGCAACTGCGGCACCCGAAACATTCACGTGGGTTCCTTTGCTGCCATCTGACGCAAACGTGGGGCGTATGACCTTGATGGCCTGACCCCATTTGTAATTGTCGGTACCGGGTTCAGCGTTTTTCATGCGACCCACATAATAGGCATTGGCAATGCCAAGGTCGCAAATGCCGCCCAGAATGTCACGTGCAACGTCGCGATCACCACCAGCGGCCTTGCGTGACAGGTTGGCTTTCACATTGCGCAACCAGGTCTCGGTGGCTTGCTCGCCGTTATGCGCAATCATGGCGGCAATCAGCCCGGTGTTATACGGGTGTTGCCCCGAGCGGATGCAGACCTTGCCCTTGAACTTGGGGTCTGCAAAATCTTCATAAGTCAGCTGGCTAACATCAAGGTCTTTGGCGACAT
>CAYTSJ010000410.1:0-2249 GCA_964440385.1 uncultured Pusillimonas sp.
GCCAAGGCTATCGAGGCAGTCTGTGAAGATGTGGTTGAATTTGCAAGTAACAACGGGCGCGTTTTTGGTTTTGCGATTCAACATGCGGGCAAGCATCCCGAGCCTGAGCCAGGCATAGCGCCAATGCCTTATTCGGGCAGCTGATCAACGCCATCCCAGCAAGGCACTGGTCGCAGCGACCAGTGCCAAACCTGCAGTTTCAGTGCGTAAAACCCGGGTGCCAAACATGATCCGGGTTGCACCGCCAGCCAATGCAATCTCCAGTTCTTCCGGTGCCCACCCGCCCTCCGGGCCTACCATCAGCACCAGGCTCTCGTTCTTCTGATCCCTTAAAACTTGAGCCAGTTCCTGATTGGCTTCAGGATGACACAGTAGTGTCATCCCCGTGCGATGGCTGCTTTGCATGCATTCAGCCAACGTTTGCGGGGCTTCAAGGCTGGGCAGCCGATTGCGACCACATTGCTCGCAGGCCGCCTGTATGATTTTTCGCCAGTGCTCAAGTCGCTTTTCCAGCCGCGCGCCTGAAAGCTGCAGCACACTGCGCCTGGCACTGATGGGGACGATGGTGTGTACCCCCAGCTCGACAGCCTTTTCGATGATCCAGTCCATTTTGTCGCCTGAGGCAAGCCCCTGAACCAGCGTGATGCGTCCGGGCAGTTCCCGTTCGATCGGGTCGTGGGCGCCGAGTTGCGCAGAGGCGTGTTTGCCATCAATCTGCAAGTGGGCTGGGTATTCTCCTCCCGTGCCGTCGAATAGCGTGATCTGACTGTTGTTTTTAAGCCGCAATACTCGGACGGCGTGATGGGTCAGCGATTCTGGCAAGGCAATGTTTTGATGTTCAGTCAGTTTAATTGAGCAGAAAAAACGAGGCGAAGACATAGGTTTTATAAGGGGTTTACAGGGCGTTGAACACCGCCCGCGAGTGCATTTTCCATGAGCAGGCTATCAATACGGCGTCGGTGCGGGCGTCTGTTGTAACAGGTTAATTCTTACCGGGGTGTTAAAATGCCCGGCTTTGCAATCCTTAATTATTGGGGTTTGCCCTAGTTCTTGGGCCCGCCCACGTTTTGCGAGTGTTAAATGAGCCAATCGCCCACCCAAGATTCCTCACTGGCCAATGCGGTCCGCGCCCTGGTGATGGATGCTGTGCAGCTTGCCAACTCGGGGCACCCTGGAGCGCCCAAGGGGATGGCCGAAATGGCCGAAGCCCTCTGGACGCGTCACTTGCGTCACAACCCGGCCGATCCGGCCTGGGCCAATCGAGACCGTTTCGTATTGTCTAACGGGCACGCGTCCATGCTCATTTATGCCGTGTTGCATCTTAGCGGCTACGACCTGCCTATCGAAGAATTACGTAATTTCCGCCAGATGCACTCGCGCACACCGGGTCACCCCGAAGTCGGTATTACGCCCGGGGTTGAGACCACCACCGGGCCGTTGGGGCAGGGGATCAGCAATGCAGTGGGTATGGCGCTGGCCGAAGCGTTGCTGGCCAAAGAGTTCAATCGTGAAGGTCATGACATTGTTGATCACTTCACCTATGCGTTTGTAGGTGATGGCTGCCTGATGGAAGGCATCTCCCACGAAGTCTGTTCGTTGGCGGGCACGCTGAAGTTGTCCAAACTCATTGTCTATTACGACGATAACGGCATTTCTATCGACGGTAACGTGAAGCACTGGTTTGCTGACGACACGGCAGCCCGCTTTGAAAGTTACGGCTGGAATGTGATTCGTAACGTCGACGGACATAGCGTGATGGAGGTTGATCAGGCCACCGAGCAAGCCAAAGCGTTTGCCGCACAAGGCAAAGGGCCAACCCTGATCTGCTGTCGCACCGTGATTGGCAAGGGTGCGCCCAATATGCAAGGCTCCGAGAAGGTTCACGGGTCCCCTTTGGGGCATGAGGAAATTGCCGCAACCCGCGTTGCGCTCGATTGGCCTCATGTGCCTTTTGACATTCCAGCTCACATCTACCAGCGCTGGGATGGCCGTATCAAAGGTCAATTGTGGCAAAACGAGTGGTCTGAAAAATTTGCGGCGTATGCCAAGGCATACCCGGAACTGGCCGCCGAGTTCAAGCGCCGCATGCAGGGTGATCTGCCTGAAGATTTCCAGGCGCAGTCACAAGCCGTCATTCGCGCCATTGCCGAGCGTGCCGAAACCATTGCGACCCGTAAGGCTTCACAGAATGCCATTACGGCACTGGTTGAGCTGCTTCCCGAGATGCTGGGAGGGTCTGCCGACCTGAC
>CAYTSJ010000411.1:0-2248 GCA_964440385.1 uncultured Pusillimonas sp.
CCTGAACAGTTACCTGAACAATCTTGAACTTGACCCGGAACAGCTGCATCTGACCGAAACACGCATGTCGGCAGTCTTTGAAGTGGCCCGTAAATTCAGGGTCGAGCCCGAAGAAATTCCGGAGCTTGCAAAAACGCTGCGTAGCAAATTGGCTGCCACACACGGCAATCTGAATATCGATGCCCTGACTGCAAAAGCTAACGCTGCACAAAAAGACTACGACCGCCATGCTGCCGAGCTTTCCGAAGCGCGCCAGAAAGCAGGTAACGCCATGGCGCAAGCTGTGACTCAGGCCATGCAAACACTGGCCATGTCAGGGGGACAATTCCAGGTCGCCCTCTCGACTTGCCCGGCCGGCCCTCACGGCATCGACCACATCGAATTCCTGGTTGCCGGTCATGCCGGTAGCCAGCCCCGGCCTTTGACCAAAGTAGCCTCCGGGGGCGAACTGGCCAGGTTGTCATTGGCGTTGTCAGTGATTGCCAGCCAGGCGGCGCGGGTTCCCACCCTGATTTTTGATGAGGTCGACAGTGGTGTGGGCGGCGCTGTTGCCGAGGTCGTCGGCCAGTTACTTCAGTCTTTAGGTCAAAGGCATCAGGTACTTTGCGTCACCCACCTGCCCCAGGTTGCGGCGTGTGGCCACCATCATTTCAAGGTCAGCAAGCGCCAGGAAAACCAGGTCACTACGTCAAGTATTGAAAAGCTGAACCCGCAAGGGCGGGTCGAAGAAGTCGCCCGCATGCTCGGCGGCCTGAACATTACCGATACCACCCGAAAGCACGCCGCTGAAATGCTGGGTATTTAACACTGTCGCATTAGCTGCGTTTTTTCTGACACGCAGGGCAAATGCCATAGAGCATCATGGTGTGGCTTTCAAGAAAGAAACCCTGTTCTTCAGCAATAAAATGCTGACGCTTTTCAATCTCTGGGTCGGTAAATTCAACGACCTTGCCACAGTTGGTGCAAATGAGATGATCGTGGTGATCGCCATCGTTGAGTTCGAAAACAGCCTTGCCCCCATCGAACTGGCTACGCGTTAAAATGCCTGCCTGTTCGAATTGCGTCAGAACCCGATAAACAGTGGCCAGCCCGATATCGACATCGTCCGAGATCAGGGCACGGTAAACATCTTCGGCACTTTGGTGGCGCACGTCAGATTTTCGAAAAACATCAAGAATCTTCAGGCGCGGAAACGTCGCCTTAAGACCCATGCTTTTCAGTTCATTTTGTTCATTCATTGTCTTGTTCTGCAGCTAATGGACATTATGCCTTTATGATAACGGTTTTATTCAACCTGAATGACAGGGGCGCTTCGTGCTAACGACTCGTAAACCATTATTTTCAACGCTGCGTACCGGTATTGCTGTCAGTGCGCTGGCACTCACGCTCACAGCCTGTGGCGGCACCAAATGGGGCTTTCCTTACAGGGCCGATGTGCAGCAGGGCAACTGGATTACAGCCGAGCAAGTAGCGCGTCTGGAACCTGGCATGACACGAGAGCAGGTGCGCTTCATTCTGGGGACTCCGGTACTTCAGGATATTTTCCGAATCAACCGCTGGGATTACACATATTTCAATAAACCTGGTTACGGTGCCGAAGAAGAGCGGAATTTTACGGTTTGGTTTGAAGGTGACCAACTGGTGCGCTGGGCGGGTGATGAACAGCCCGATCGCCAACCTTTCGAACGCTTCGATACAGGCGCCAAAGACAAACGCGCACCTGACACTAAAGAAGATCCCAAAGCGGCCATTGAAAAAAAGATTGGTACCAACACTGAACTGGAAATCAACCCGGGGCATTCGGTAGGTCCTGGCATTCAAAGTATGCCCGTCAACGAACCTTTACGTTAATAACCACATATGCGCATAGCCATTGCAGGAGCTGACGGCCGGATGGGCCGCATGCTGATTGAAGCCGTCATCAACTCTCCCGACCTGACCCTGACCGTGGCCCTTGACCGCACCGGTTCAGCCTGCATCGGGCAAGATGCCGGCGGTTTTCTGGGACACACCACCGGGGTACATATCACCGATGACCTCGACGCCCTCAGCCAGGCCGACTGCCTGATTGATTTCACACGCCCGGAAGGCACGCTTGCCCACCTTGAAGCTTGCGTCAAGCATCACGTCAAGTGCGTGATTGGCACAACCGGATTTGATCTTGAGGGCAAAAAAGCCATTCAGGCGGCCAGCCAGAAGACAGCCATCGTGTTCGCCCCCAACATGAGCGTTGGCGTTAATGCAACCT
>CAYTSJ010000412.1:0-2233 GCA_964440385.1 uncultured Pusillimonas sp.
GTTCATCTCGCCGGTAAGCCCAAGATGCAAGGTTCACGACCGGAAACTTGAAGGTGTGGTCACCGCACAGGACAGGGATGCGGATTTCTTCCATATCGGGGTCGCGTTTGCGGTCGAGCAGGATGGCGCACGGAAAGTGGGTGTGTTTGGGGTGCCGTTCGAACAACCGGTTGTGATAGCGCAGCATGCGCAGGGCCAAGGTACGACCAGCGCTGCGGGTCTGGATTTCGATGTGGATGAGTAATAAGGCACGGTGACCTTTCTTGAGTCGAACCTGGGCCAATTGGTCAACGTACCGAGGGTTAGGCTGGATGGTTTTTTGCAAGTTGCCCAGTTCGGTTTTTAGGAATACAGGCGCGACGGACCAATTAATCTGGGCGTGGATGTCAGGCCAGAACAACTTAAGGCAATCGGGCAACCAAAGGTGCAGCGCTTCTTTCCAGGTGGCGTCAAAATCGGTGACGGAAGTTTCAGCAGTGCCTTCAGCGTCTTGGAAGCCGTCCATTTCCATCCCCATTTTTTGCCACCCTCGTGGTGTTGGGATGACTTTAAAGGCTTGGACGATGGGTGACTATTCGTGGGATTACGACTGAACTATTTGTCACTGGTATCAACAGATGACTACTGGGCCCCGATGATGATCTGTGGTTTGATCACTGCGGTTACTGTTCAGTGACGTTCTGCGCATAGCCGGTGCGGGGGGGATTGGGCGTTCGGGCCTCGCGCGGATGGAGAAAATGGAACGCTTGCAACACTAAATGAGTGGCGTAATTGAATGAGTGCCTGCCGTCTTGAAAAGATTGGCTTGCACATCGCCGCTATCGTATCTACAATGTAGAAACATTAAAAGGAGATTCTCCATGGAAGCCATCATTCGTAAATGGGGTAATAGTCCTGCTCTTCGCTTGCCAACCACGGTTCTGAAGGAGGCGGGTTATCAACTCGAGCAGAAGGTTGACCTGATCGTCTCACGTGGTCGCATTGTTATTTTGCCGTCTGAAAAAGTGGAATACGATCTCGAGGCGCTCATCAGTGGCATCAACTCATCCAATGTTCATGACGAGGTGAGCTTCGGTTCACCGGTCGGTAACGAGGCGCTTTAATGTCACGCGCTTATGTTCCTGACACTGGCGAAGTCGTTTGGCTTGAGTTTGATCCTCAGGCGGGGCATGAACAAGCCGGCCACCGACCTGCGTTAGTCCTCAGTCCAGCAGGCTACAACGGCAAAACCGGGTTGATGGTGTGCTGCCCAATATCGACCAAAATCAAAGGGCACCCATTTGAAGTCGTGACTCAGCTTGACGGCATCGATTGTGCGGTGCTTTCGGATCAAGTCAAGTCGCTGGACTGGAAAATCCGTCGTGCCAAAAAAAAGGCCGTTGTTAGTGAGGATATTCTGGTGCATGTCAGGGCCAAGATGAAGGCGTTGTTGCAAATCGCCTGATCGTCAATCGCCCCGAGCTGCCTCGCTGATCTGCAATCAACGGGTTGATACCTGAAACCTGACCACAGCATATTAACCATAAAGAAAACAGAACCGCTGCCCACTCAGGCTTTTGCATCAAAGGTCAACAACCTGCCTTAGAAGCCCGAATGAAACCCGCCAGCCGCGACCATCGTCTGCCTCGACGCTGGCCGTTTTCTGATTGATACGTACGATTGTCCCAATACACGTTTGCAAGTACCGGTCCTCAAAGCTGACGCGATCGCCTTTGCGAAAATCATCGCGTCCCGGTCGCTTTACCTTGAGTTCTGGTTCTGGCGCCTGAGGTGTTGCCCCTTCAGGAATTTCAACGGCCGCATAAGGCAGCATCCAGACTTGCCCGGTAGACAAGTCTTTGATGCCTACCTGCTTGTCTTTCATGGCGACTACCGTACCCCGACGAAACTGAAGCTCAATACCGGGCGCTGCCCAATCGACAAAGCGCACTTCAAGCCCCAGACGCAATGCAAGACGAGCCTGTACGCTGCGCGCCGGGTCAGACAAAAGACGATCAATAATATTGGAAAGATGGTAAAGCTGAACAGAACTTGCCCGATTAAGGGCATCAAGCAGCGCGTGATACATGGCGTTTATGGTTCTTTTAATGGTTCAGGGCGTCGATAATTTGCATCAGATCAAAACGCTGGTTAACGCTGTAGCCCAATATTTCAGCAGTTTAGCTAACTCTAATTTGTTCAGCGCAGAGCCGGTGCGGGGGTGTTGGGCGTGCGATGCCCTTACGCCCAACAC
>CAYTSJ010000413.1:0-2213 GCA_964440385.1 uncultured Pusillimonas sp.
ATGGGGTCGAGCCGCTTTGCAAAGTTATGCAAATTGCCCCATCGGGTTATCGACGATATGCCGCACAACAACGTCATCCAGAGCGTCAATGCCAGCGTCGCAAACGTGATGTTCTCTTGCTTGCCGAAGTTAAACGGGTTTGGGAACAGAACATGAAGGTCTATGGTGCTGACAAGGTCTGGCGTCAACTGCGGCGTGAGCGGTATGAGGTGGCACGCTGCACGGTTGAGCGCCTGATGCGTCGTCTCGGTATTCAGAGCGCACGACGCGGTAAATCTGTACGCACCACCGTTGCGGATACTGCCGCTCCATGTCCGCTTGACCATGTTAATCGGCAATTCAAAGCTGACCGTCCAAATCGTACGCGCTCCATTTACCCCATTCTTGTTGACGCTACTGCCTTCGGGCATCGTATCGGTTTTACGTCTTTTCGGAGAGCCGCAGATGTCAACAACCAGAGGGCCGGGGCAGGCCTGGTGGGAATCTCATTTAAATGCCATCAATTGCGAGGGGATTACAGTCAAGGCCTACGCCCGGCGTGAAGGCATTGATGAGTCGAGCCTTTATTATTGGCGCCGACGCCTGCGCGCACAAATCCAAGGGCCACAATCACCGGCGTTTGAGCGTTCGAATGTTGCGCCACCGTCGTCGGCGCGCTTTGTTTCTGTCTGTGTCAATGCCTTGCATGACGCCACCGACGCTCACGCTGTCCTGATACTGGGGTCGGGCCTGCGCCTGGAACTAGCCTCGCTACCCAGCCCTCAGTGGCTGGCCCAGGTCAGTCTGGCCCTGACCGCACAGGTGCGCTGATGCACCCGGGCGCCTCTATTAATCAGGTCTACCTGTGCTGCGTGCCGGTAGACTTCAGAAAGCAGATCGATGGTCTGGCAGCACTGGTTGAGGCCGAGCTGGCGTTGAATGTCTTCAGCGATGCGCTGTTCGTGTTCGCCAATCGCCAGCGCAGCCGGATCAAGATACTGTACTGGCATCGCAACGGGTTCTGCCTGTGGCAAAAGCGCCTTGAGAAAGACCGGTTTGCCTGGCCATCGGGCGACTCGTCAGCGACACAGACGATCGACCTCAGGGAGCTTGAGTGGCTTCTTGAAGGCTTTGATTTGTGGGCCAATTATCCACATAAAACATTGAATTATCAATCGGTTATGTGATTATATGAGGTATAATACGGCATGTCTGAAACGCATGCCGCCGCTCTCAATTCCAGCCATTTATCAAGCGCTGAATCCGTTGAATTACCCTCGTCACTCGAGGCATTTGAAGCGGCATTGCAGGCCGAACGTGAGCGGACGCTGGCTCTGTTTCAGGCCAACCTCGAGCACGATATTCAGGCTCAAATCCAAGCGCAGGTTCAAACTCAACTGCACGCCCAGCTCGAAGTCCATCGCCAAGCGCTCGAGGCCGACTACCAGCGCCAGCTCGCCGAGGGTATCGCAGCTGGCGTTGCCGCCGGTGTTGCCGAAAAAATCCAGTACATCCTCGAGCAATGGCGATTGAGTCGCCATCGGCGGTTCGGGCCCAGCAGCGAGTCGCATCAGGGCGAACTGTTCAACGAAGCCGAAGCCTTGGTCGATCAGGCACCGGATACGCCGGACGAGCACGACGAAGACGATACCGGCAAAGACTCGTCCCCTGGTAATTCCCAAAAAAAGAAAGCAAAGCGGGGCCACCGCCGTGCGCTGCCGCCCGAATTGCCGCGTATCGAGCATGTCATTGATGTGCCTGAAGCGCAGCGCCTGTGTGATTGCGGCACGCCCATGGTCCGCATCGGTGAAGATGTCAGCGAACAGCTGGATATCGTGCCCATGCAAATCCGGGTAGTACGTACGGTGCGTCCGCGTTATGCCTGCCCCAACGGCGATCAGGCCCCGGTGCAAATGCCAGCCCCAGCGCAAGTACTGCCGCGCAGTAACTTCAGCGCCGGTTTCCTGGCCATGCTGGCCGTGGTGAAATACGTTGATGGGCTGCCGCTGGCACGCTTTGAAAAAGTGCTGGCCCGTCACGGTGTGGAGGTGCCACGTCAAAGCCTGGCGCGCGCCATCATCAAACTGGCCCAAGCCCTGCAACCGCTGCACAACCTGGCTCGCGATGCCTTGCTCGACAGCCCGGTCATCTACATGGACGAGACCACAGTCCAGGTGCTTAAAGAGCCTGGGCGAAGTCCGACAAGCACCAGTTATATGTGGGTGCAACGGGGT
>CAYTSJ010000414.1:0-2207 GCA_964440385.1 uncultured Pusillimonas sp.
AACGTGCGGGTTCAAAAAACTTTTGCTTCGACGAGCAGGTTTCGTTGGCAGATTGCTGTCTTGTGCCACAAGTGGCTAATGCCTTGCGCATGAAATGTGATCTGACACCGTATCCGCGCGTTATGGCCGTGTACGAGCATTGCAATACATTACCGGCGTTCCAGCAGGCGGCGCCGGCCAAGCAGCCCGATTATCAACTCTGATTTTTTACTCCTGGTTCTTTCATCAGGCATGTGACAGCCCTTAAGCAAAAGGCTGGGGTTTGTCACGTCTTTTATAGGTGGTCAACATGACAAACTCAGCTAAACGCAAAGTTATTATTGTCGGTGGTGGCATTGGTGGTTTGGCCGCCGCCTTGTCACTGACACGTCAAGGCGTCGAAGTACTGTTGCTTGAACAAGCCGAGCAAATCGGTGAAATTGGTGCGGGTATCCAGCTCGGGCCTAACGCATTTGCCGCGCTCGACGCCTTGGGTGTAGGCGAAGCCGCCCGCAACCGTGCAGTGTTCACAGACGACATCATCATGATGGACGCCGTTGACGCCAAAGAAGTGACGCGTATTGAAACCGGCGAACAATATCGCCAGCGTTTCGGCAACCCTTATGCCGTGATTCACCGCGCCGACATTCACTTGTCTATTCTGGAAGCTGTAGAAGGCAATCCGAACATCAAGTTCAAGACGTCGACACACGTTGAAGATGTCAAAGTGACTGCGCAAGGGGTTGAAGTCACCGATAGTAAAGGCGAGGTCTACAAGGCTGATGCCGTGATTGGTTGCGACGGTGTCAAGTCGGTTATTCGCGCGAAAACGATTGGCATGAAACATCGTGTGACGGGTCACGTGGTTTACCGTGCAGTGGTTGATCGCGAGAACATGCCAGAAGAACTGCGCATCAACGCCCCGGTCTTGTGGGCAGGTCCTCACTGCCACCTGGTGCATTACCCATTGCGAGCCGGCAAACAATACAACCTGGTGGTCACGTTCCACAGCCGTCAGGAAGAAGAATGGGGTGTGCGCGAAGGCAGCAAAGAAGAGGTTATGTCCTACTTCCAGGGTATTCATCCTACCCCGCGTCAGATGCTTGATCGCCCCACCTCATGGCGTCGTTGGGCAACGGCCGATGCCGATCCGGTCGAATCCTGGGGCGATGGTCCAACAACGGTATTGGGCGATGCGGCTCACCCCATGACGCAATACATGGCACAAGGGGCGTGTATGGCGCTGGAAGATGCTGTTACGCTGGGCGAGGCTTACGCAAAAACGGGCGGTGACTTTACTGCAGCATTCCGTTTGTATGAGTCCGTGCGTATCCCGCGTACCGGACGCGTTGTTTTATCTGCCCGTGAAATGGGTCGTCTTTACCATGCAAAAGGCGTCGAGCGCCAGATTCGCAATATGCTCTGGAAAGGCAAGACACAAGATCATTTCTACAACCAGCTCGAATGGTTGTACGGCTGGCGCAAAGAGAACTGTCTCGAGCCCCGCTGATAGTGCGTTCGCTTACAATGTGAACCTGATTCAAAGGAGACCTTATGAACTTATTGAAAAAAATGGGCCTGGGCATGGCCCTTGGCCTGACAGCCTCAATGGCACAGGCGGTTGACAAGCCTGTTGATATCGGCTTCATCACGACCCTGTCTACGCCTGCAGGTTATATCGGGCAAGACGAACGCGACGGCTTCCTGCTGGCGGTCAAACAAGAAGGCGGCAAGCTGGGTGGCGTACCGGTTAACGTTATCGTTGAAGACGATGGCATGAAGCCAGGTTCTGGCAAGCAGATTGCCGAAAAAATGGTGCAAGACGGTGTTCGTCTGTTCACTGGTATTAACTTCTCGAACGTGCTGGTGGCTGTTGTGCCAACCGTCATGAAATCTGGTGGTTTCTATGTCAGCGTGAATGCGGGCCCGTCAAACTTTGCAGGTAAAGGCTGCGAGAAAAACTACTTTTCGGTTGCTTTCCAGAACGACTCGTACTTCGACAGCGCTGCGATTGCTGCCAACAACATGGGCATAAAGAAAATGGTCATCATGGCACCTGCTTATCAGGCAGGTCGTGATGCCCTCAGCGGTTTCAAACGCTTGTACAAAGGCGAAATTCTGGCTGAAATCTACACCAAGCTTGATCAGTCTGACTTCTCCGTTGAGCTGGCCCGTATCCGTTCGCTCGAGCCCGAAGCAGTTTCAACATTCATGCCTGGTGGTGCCGG
>CAYTSJ010000415.1:0-2202 GCA_964440385.1 uncultured Pusillimonas sp.
TGTGTAGAGATGCAATGGATGCGTCTCCGCGGATAGTAAAGGTCTTATTGTACTGCCTTGAAATTCAGCTTCCGGGCCGCTAGGTCGCCGGGGTAATCCTCTGCTTTGGAGCAATGGTGAAGCACAAAACCCATTGTTTGCCACAGAACATTACCAACCGCGTGCGACGCTGTATTTATTGCTAAAAGTCATAAAGTTTAATTGCACCAGACGCCAATACAACATCAACGCGTCTGCTGTTCCAGCAATCTTTTTGTCAAACACAACACCATTGTGAAACTGACCTCTCTGCTGACTGAACCCCATGCCCGATGGCATGCCGTGCCTACCTGACAATCAAGGTGGGTACCCTCTGACATTTTTTGTTCAGCACGGCCCCCTTTAAAGCAAAAACCAGCGTCTCACACCAAGTGGCTCAAGGTCGCGCGCCAGTGCTTTTATGGCGCGTCATGACTACGGAGAACCACACTCATGAAACGCATGTTGTTTAACGCGACGCACCAGGAAGAATTACGCGTCGCGATCGTTGACGGTCAAAAACTTATTGACCTCGATATTGAAACTGCCGGACGCGAACAGCGCAAGGGTAATATCTACAAGGGTGTTATCACCCGCATCGAACCTGGCCTGGAAGCCTGCTTTGTCAGCTATGGCGAAGACCGCCATGGCTTTTTGCCCTTCAAGGAAGTGGCACGCAGCTACTTCAAAGAGGGTGTAGACGTTCGCACTGCCCGCATTCAAGATGCGCTTGCTGAAGGCCAGGAGCTGATTGTTCAGGTTGAAAAAGAAGAACGCGGCAACAAAGGGGCGGCGCTGACAACCTTTATTTCGCTTGCAGGCAGATACCTGGTTCTCATGCCTAATAACCCTCGCGGGGGTGGGGTTTCACGTCGCGTCGAAGGCGAAGACCGCCAAGAACTGCGCGAAACCATGGACCAGCTCAATGTGCCTCAAGGCATGAGCATCATTGCCCGTACCGCCGGCATTGGCCGCTCTGTTGAAGAGCTCCAGTGGGACTTGTCCTACTTGCTGCAACTCTGGACCGCTATTGATACGGCCGCTCGTGAAAATGCGGCGCCCATCCTGATTTACCTGGAGTCGAGCCTGGTGATTCGGGCTATTCGCGATTACTTCTCTCCTGATATCGGCGAGATACTGATCGACACCGAAGAAATCGCTGAACAAGCCACGGCATTCATGAGCGTGGTCATGCCCGATAACGTCGGTTGCGTGAAAACCTATCGCGATGACATTCCACTGTTCTCGCGATTCCAGATCGAACACCAGATCGAAACCGCTTACTCTCGTACCGTTCAGCTGCCCTCTGGAGGCTCTGTCGTTATTGACCACACCGAAGCGCTGGTTGCTGTTGACGTCAACTCGGCCCGCTCGACACGAGGTGCGGATATCGAAGAAACAGCGCTCCGAACCAATCTGGAAGCGGCTGATGAAGTGGCACGACAGTTGCGATTACGTGACTTGGGTGGTCTGATTGTCATCGACTTCATCGACATGGAAGATAGCAAGAATCAGCGCGCTGTCGAGCAACGCCTGCGTGATGCGCTGCACTTTGACCGCGCTCGCGTCCAAATGGGCTAAATTTCACGTTTCGGGCTTATGGAGCTCTCGCGTCAACGCTTGCGCCCGGCCCTGAATGAAGGATCCCATGTCACCTGCCCCCGCTGTAACGGCACGGGTGTGATTCGTGATGCTGAATCCAGCGCATTGCATGTGCTGCGTCTGCTGCAAGAAGAAGCCATGAAGGAAAACACCGCCGCCTTGCACGCGCAAGTGCCTGTCGAAGTGGCTACCTTCTTGCTCAACGAGAAACGTAACGACATCACCAAGATCGAATCGCGGCTCAAGGTCAACCTGGTCCTGATTCCCAACAAAAATCTCGAAACGCCGCACCACCACATCGAGCGCCTGCGTCACGATGACCCGCGTCTGGAAAATCCGGCCAGCAGTCTTGAGTTGGTTCAAGCCCCTGAAACTGACGTTATCTGGCAACCCAGCAAGGCTCAGGAAGCCAAGGCGCGCCCTGAAGCCATTGTCAAAAGCATTACGCATGCTCAACCGGCCCCTGTCGTCCCCGAAGCCAAACCGGTTCAGACGCCACTGACTGCCGTAGCGACAACTTCCAATGGACCGGGTCTGCTAAAACGATTGATCAACTGGCTCACAGGGTCTGGCAGCGTTACC
>CAYTSJ010000416.1:0-2192 GCA_964440385.1 uncultured Pusillimonas sp.
GAGGTGCAGGCCGGCAGCGTCTATCTGATCCCGCCCAAAAAGAACCTGACCATCTTCCACGGCAAGCTGCTGCTCAACGACAAGATCAGCAACCACGGCATCAATCTGCCCATCGATATTTTCCTGCGCTCCCTGGCCGAAGACCAGGGCGAGCGGGCCATCGCCATCATCCTTTCCGGGTCGGGCAGCGACGGGACCCGCGGGGTGCGGGCCATCAAGGAGATGGGCGGCATGGCCCAGCGCAAAGATGAAGCTGAGTGCCAGTCTCTTGATGATATGCCGGAATTTGAAATGACCCAGTTCATGCGCCAGGACTGCTTCGACTTCGTCAGCATTCAGGCGTGAGAGCAGGGTATCGAAGAACACAATGCGACGAGACCGGCCGAAGCCCGTGAAATAGGCGTTGCCATGGGCTGAACGTTTAGAGCCATCCATCACAAACAGCCCGCTGATGGCAAAGCCGCAGCGCCTGGCCAGCGCCTGAATGCGGTCAGCCAGTTCCGGATTGTCGAGCGGTGTGAATTTGTTGAACAACGGCGCAATAACGGCAGGGAAAAGCCAGATGACCAGTATGTTGAAGACGACCCAGGCGCCCCAGGCCCACCAATGCCAGTAAACGCCCGCATTGCCCATGAACCACAGTACCCCGGCAACTAAAGGTGTACCTAGCACAAGACCCACCAGCAGTCCTTTGAGGGTGTCACTGATGAACAGGCCCAGCGTCATGCGATTGAAACCAAAGCGCGCTTCAAGACCAAACTTGCGCCATAGCGAAAACGGCAGGCCGACAACACTCACAATAGCAATAACTGCCCCGATGAGTGCCAGTTGACGCCACATTTCGTGTTCGATCAATTGTCCTAACTTGATGTCCAGAAATTGCAGCCCACCCAGCAAGGTCAAGCCGACCAGCACGGCGGCTTCGGTGATGGTTTCTACCAGCCCGATTTGAATCTTGCCATGGGTATAGTCAGCGGCCCGCTGATGGCTGTGCAGGCTGATGCGGTCGGAGAACTCGACCGGAACCTTGTCGCGATGACGGGCTACATGGCGAATTTGTCTGACACCCAGCCACAGGCGCAGGGTGATGTCAGCGAACAGAAAGGCAATAAACAGCGCAGTAAACATAATGACCGTTCAGGTATGCGAAAATCGACGTTTTGAGAACGATTATATGGCGGTTAAATATGGCAGTTAATAAAGACCAGCGACTGGTGTGGCTCGACCTTGAAATGACAGGTCTTGACCCGGAAAAAGAACGTATCATCGAAGCGGCAGTTATTGTGACCGAAGCTGACCTGACTTTTGTGGCCGAAGGCCCGGTCATGGTCATTCACCAAAGCAATGAAGTGCTGGATGCCATGGACAAATGGAACACAGCCACCCATGGCAAAAGCGGTCTGACCGACAAGGTCAAGGCCTCTACAATTAACGAAGAAGAAGCCGAGACCATTTTGCTGTCTTTTTTAAGCCAGCATGTCAGCCCTGGCAAGTCACCCTTGTGCGGTAATACCGTGGGACAAGATCGACGCTTCCTGGTCAAGTACATGCCGCGTCTGGAAGCTTTTTTTCATTACCGTAACCTTGACGTTTCTACCCTCAAAGAGCTGGCCTTGCGCTGGAAGCCCGAGGTTTACAAAAGTTTCGTCAAGCACAGTCGCCACGAGGCGCTGGCTGATATCTACGAATCTATCGAAGAGCTTAAACACTACCGCGAACATTTCCTCAAGCTATAAGGCACCTCATGAGCGAACCCAGCATTCTTTTCAGTCTCGAAAACGGTATTGCCCGAATTACGCTGAACCGACCCGACAAGCTGAATAGTTTTAATGCCGAGATGCATGAATTGTTGCGTCAGGCACTGACTCAGGTTGAAACCCGTGGTGCACGCGTTCTGGTGCTAACAGGCAATGGGCGCGGGTTTTGTGCGGGTCAAGACTTGTCGGCGCGGGTTGCAACGCCAGGTCAGCAACGCGTTGACCTGGGTGAAAGTATTGAAAAGAATTATGCGCCGCTTGTGAAACGTTTGCGGGCTTTGCCCATGCCGGTCGTGGTGGGTGTTAATGGTGTTGCGGCCGGAGCCGGGGCCAATCTGGCGCTGGCCGGAGATATCGTCATTGCCCGTGAATCAGCCAGTTTTATCGAGCCTTTTTGCCGGCTGGGTTTGCTGCCCGATACCGGGGGTACCTATA
>CAYTSJ010000417.1:0-2190 GCA_964440385.1 uncultured Pusillimonas sp.
GGTAGGTGTTGAACCACAGGAAAGCAAGCCCGGCGCCGGCAATGGCAGCGCAAAGCACCATGAGTTCGGAAGCCCCGGGAATATAGGGAAAAAGCAGGTATTTCGAGTAGTCAACGCGGCCCACAACATACGCAAAAATACCCAGTGCGCTACCCACCATGACTGTGGGCATGATCGCCAAACCATCAAGGCCATCCGTCAGATTGACGGCATTGCTGGACCCTACGATGACGAACCAGCTGAGCGCTACAAAGCCAAAGACACCCAGCGGATAGCTGACACTTTTGAAAAACGGCACAATCAAATCGGCACGCGTCGGCAAAGGCGTACTGAAACCGCTCAGGACCCAGTCACGAAATAAAGGCCACAACTCGGCATTGGCCGGAGCTGACACGGCAAAGGCCAGGTAAACGGCCGCAACAATGCCAATCAGGGCTTGCCAAAAAAACTTCTGGCGAGAGGACATGCCTTCAGGGTTCCGATGCACCACTTTCTTGTAATCATCAGCCCACCCAATCCAGCCAAACCCGAAAGTCACGAGCAAAACCACCCAGACAAAGCGGTTAGTCCAATCGGCCCATAACAACGTACTGACAGCAATACCAATCAGGATCAAAGCCCCGCCCATGGTCGGCGTGCCTGATTTAACCAAATGGGTTTGCGGACCGTAGCTGCGAACCGCCTGACCGATCTTCAACGCTGTCAATTTACGAATGACAGCAGGCCCTGCCACCAGACCGATCAACAGTGCAGTGGCGCACGCCAACACAGCACGCAACGTAATGTATTCAAAGACCCCGAAGGCCCGGAAATGCGAATCAGACAACCAACGTGCCAACTCAAGCAGCATGGTTACCCCCTTCAAGATCAGATAATATTGCTTTTTGGAAACCGGATACTACGCGCTCCATACGACTGCTGCGCGAGCCCTTGACCAGAATATTGGCAGGCACCAAGGCCCTGAGGCGCAAAATCAATTCATCAACCTGATCAAAAGACTCAGCGCGTTCACCAAACGCCACAACACTTGCCTTGGCAGCCGGGCCCAACGTTAATAAGTAATCCACGCCTTGTGCCTTGGCATACGCCCCTACTTCGGCATGCATTGCCGGACCATTTTCACCGACTTCAGCCATTCCACCCAGCACCAAAACTTTTCGCCCGCTCAGTGACGCCAGCACATCAATTGCCGCGCGAACCGAATCAGGGTTTGCATTGTAAGTGTCGTCAATAAGCTGAAAGCCACCTGCCAGCACATGAGGCTGCATGCGCCCCTGCACAGGATTAAACGCCTGCAACCCTTCAGCGATGGCGCTCAAGGGAGCACCCGCAGCAAGTGCACAAGCCGCGGCAGCCAAGGCGTTCTTCAAGTTATGCCGACCTGGCGCATTCAACTCGACAGAGGTCGTTTGTCCGGCCGCATTCAAAGTAAAACGCGTGGCCCCGGACTCAGCATGAATATGGTCGGCATACACATCGAATTCAGCCGTTAATCCAAACCGCAAGGTGCGACGCTGCCCCGCCAGCTCCATCCAGAGTCCGGTGTAAGCATCATCACCCGGAAAAACGGCAATACCGTTGTGATCAAGACGTTCAATGACGGCACCGTTTTCACGGGCGACTGCTTCAACGGTATGCATGAACTCCTGATGTTCCCGTTGGGCATTGTTAACCAAAGCCACCGTGGCGCCAGCAAGCTCAGCCAAATGCGCAATTTCACCAGGGTGATTCATGCCCAATTCAAAAACAGCAGCCTTATGGTGGGCACGCAAACGCAACAGCGTTAAAGGCACACCAATGTCGTTGTTGTAGTTACCTGAGGTAGCCAGTGCTGCAGGGGTACCCACCCACGCGCGCAAAACAGCGGCCAGCATCTCTTTGGTGGTAGTCTTGCCATTACTGCCCGTCACCGCAATTGCCGGCAAACTGAAACGCCTGCGCCACTGACGGCCCAAACGCGTCAATGCGGCATGGGTATCCCCCAAAACAATTTGGGGCAATGGCACAGGACGACGCGCCTGAACAATCGCTGCACATGCACCTGCCTGCTGAACCTGTTCAAGATAGTCATGCGCATCAAAAGATTCACCTTTCAGCGCAAGAAACAACTGACCGGACTCAATGGCCCGTGAGTCAGTTGAAATGGAGGGGCCTTGCAGCAGAATTAATGCAGCGCGCGCCCACTCACGG
>CAYTSJ010000418.1:0-2188 GCA_964440385.1 uncultured Pusillimonas sp.
GGGGCCCTTGGGTAAGGGTCTCTGGTGGCGGCCGGAAGCGACGCAACAGCGCAAAGACCGTCAAGGCGACGATGCCCAGAACAATCACTTCACCCAAGGTATCAAAGCCGCGGAAGTCAACCAGGATGACGTTCACGACATTGTTGCCGTCGCCCTGAGGCAGTGCGTTTTCAACGAAAAAGGTCGCAATGTCGTTATCGTAGCTGCGCGTCATGACCGCGTACGACAGCAGAGCCATGCCCAGGCCTGCCAGCACAGCAATCAGCACATCGCGCGAGCGGCGTAACAAGGCCTTGCGTTTGTTCAAGACATAGGTTTCTTCCGCTTTGATGCGGGGAGGCAGCCAGCGTAGACCCAGCAAAATCAGCACGACGGTGACGACTTCGACGGCAATTTGGGTGAGGGCCAGGTCAGGGGCTGAAAGCCAGGCGAACGTCAAGGCAGTCACAAGGCCGGCCCCACCCGACATGGCGAGTGCGGCCAGCCGGTTGTATTTGGCTTGCACAGCCGCACCAATGGCGCACGTGCCCCCGGCCAGCCAAAGTGTCAGGAAGAACAGGTCAACCGGAGTTGAAAACTGAGGGTCAAACCAGCCCCCGGCCAGCAGCGGCAATGCCGCCACCATGATTGAGAGCATCACTACCAGCAACATCTGCGGTTGCAGCCGTGCGGTACCGACCCAGTCCATTAAGTATGAGCCGCCGGCATCGATTTTTTCTAGCAGGGTTTCAAAGAGCTGGCGCCCATCCAGGCGGTAGATGAAGGCGCGCTTTTCAATAGGCGCAGGGCTGTAGCCTTCGGCTTCTTCGATTGTTGCTTCTTGATTTTTCGTTGCGCCAGTCGTGGCGGGCTCAGTCGCATCAAAGGTGTTGATGGTGTCGGGGACGGTGGTTTTGCCATATTTGGGGCTGACCAGGTGCCATACCAGAATGCCGCCAAAAAGCGCCACCAGACTCATGACCAGTGGCAAATTGAAGCCGTGCCAGATTTTCAGGCTGAAATCCGGCATCGAAGCGCCCAGGATGGCGTATGCCGATACATGAAGCAACGGGCCCAGCGTATATCGGGGCAGCATGCCCACCACCAGGCACGTCAGCACCAGCAAGCCTGCGGGGACCAGCATCCAGAACGGTGGTTCGTGCGGTTGCTTGGGCAAGTGAGTGGCAACCGGACCGAAGAACACCGACATGACCAGACGCAACGAGTAGGCAACGGCCAGCGCCCCGGCCATGACTGCGGCCAGGGGCAGTATCGTTGAGACGAACTCACCCTTGCCGGCGATGACTGCTTCGGCGAAAAACATTTCTTTGGACAAAAAGCCATTCAGCAGTGGCACGCCCGCCATGGAAGCGGCCGCCACAATGGCCAGTGTGGTCGTAATGGGCATGGCGTGACGTAACCCCGACAGCCGGTTGATGTCGCGCGTGCCGGTTTCATGGTCAATAATGCCGGCTGCCATGAACAGCGAGGCCTTGAAGGTGGCATGATTCATCATGTGGAAAATGGCCGCAATCAGGGCCATTGCGCTGTTCATGCCCAGCAACAGCGTGATCAACCCAAGGTGCCCGATGGTGGAATAGGCCAGAACACCTTTCAGGTCTTGCTGGAAAATCGCCGCGTACGAGCCCATCACCAGCGTGATCAGACCGGCCGAGCTGATGATCCAGAACCATTCTTCAGTGCCAGACAGCACAGGCCAGAAGCGTGCCAGCAGAAAGACGCCGGCTTTCACCATAGTGGCGGAGTGCAGATAGGCCGACACCGGTGTAGGCGCCGCCATGGCATTGGGTAGCCAGATGTGGAACGGGAACTGGGCACTTTTGGTCAGGGCCCCCAAGGCGATGAGCACCAGAATGGTGGGGTACCAGGGGTGGTTGCGAACAACCTCGCCTGCTTTCAGGACGTTTTCAAAATCGTAGCTGCCGGCAACGTGGCCCAGCATCAGCATGCCAGCCAGCAGACATAGCCCGCCTGCGCCGGTGATGGTGAATGCCATGCGGGCGCCCCGCCGCGCGTCTTGCCGGTGGTTCCAGTAGGCGATCAGCATGAAGGAGGACAGACTGGTCAACTCCCAGAACACCGCCAGTTGAATCAGGTTGCCTGAAAGCACCACCCCCAGCATGGACCCCATGAACAACTGGAAGAACGAAAAGAAGCGGGGGACCGGGTCTTGCGGTGACATGTAATA
>CAYTSJ010000419.1:0-2185 GCA_964440385.1 uncultured Pusillimonas sp.
GCGGCGTACTGGGACTCGGGGTTATAGACAATAAGATCTTCGCCTGTATTGGCTATCACCTGGAATTCATGGCTTCGGGTGCCGCCAATTGATCCTGTATCGGCAGCAACAGCGCGAAATACCAGTCCAAGGCGCGTGAAAATTTTCATGTACGCGTTGTACATATTGTCATAGCTGGCTTGTGCGCCTGCCTCGTCGCGATCGAATGAGTAGGCGTCCTTCATGGTGAACTCACGCCCGCGCATTAGTCCAAAACGTGGACGACGCTCGTCCCGGAATTTGGTCTGAATATGATAGAAATTGACCGGTAACTGGCGCCAGCTCTGGATTTCATTCCGGGCAATGTCGGTCACCACTTCTTCCGATGTCGGTTGCAGTACAAAGTCGCGTTGATGACGATCTTTGATGCGTAACAGTTCAGGGCCGTATTCAGACAATCGTCCTGATTCATCCCACAATTCGGCGGGTTGAACCATAGGCATCAACAATTCCACGGCACCGGCACGATCCATTTCTTCGCGAATGATGTTTTCTATTTTTTTCAGTACCCGCAGACCCAGTGGCATGTAGGTGTAGATCCCCCCGGCCAGTTTACGGATCATACCGGCACGGGTCATCAGCTGGTGGCTGATGACTTCGGCTTCGGTCGGGGCTTCTTTCAAGGTGTTGATGTGATACTTGGATGCGCGCATGGTGAGGATCTCTGCAGATACGTATAATCGGGGTAATTGTATTAAATTCGTTATTGAGGTGGCCTATGTTAGACCGTGAAGGCTACCGTCCTAATGTCGGCATTATCCTCGTTAATCAGAAAAACGAGGTATTTTGGGGTAAACGCATTCGCGAGCATTCCTGGCAGTTTCCGCAGGGTGGTATCAAATACGGTGAAAGCCCGGTGCAGGCCATGTACCGCGAGCTGCGTGAAGAAGTGGGTTTATTGCCTGAACATGTCCGTATTTTAGGGCGCACACGTAATTGGTTGCGTTACAACGTTCCCAGTGAATTTATCCGCCGGGATTCACGTGGTATTTATAAAGGCCAAAAGCAAATCTGGTTCTTGTTGCGTTTGGTCGGTCGTGATTCCGATGTGTGTTTGCGTGCAACCCGGCATCCCGAGTTTGATGCCTGGCGTTGGAGCCATTATTGGGTGCCGCTAGATGCGGTTATTGAGTTCAAAAGAGATGTCTACACGCAGGCGCTCAACGAGCTGGCTTCGATTTTATTTCGCAGGGGTGGCGATCGCCGTTTTTTAAGGCAGCGATCTGGCCAGGCACGTGATATGGTGGTTGATGCCTCTGAAACCGAGCCCCAAGCGGTTAGCACCGGGGCTTGAATCCAATGCTATGGCCTCTTTCTGGTCTCAGCGTTCCCGCTGATGCAGTGCAATAAGACTCGACGTGTCCCATCGGCCTCCTCCCATTTTTTGTACTTCGGCGTAAAACTGGTCGATCAAGGCGGTTGACGGAAGGTTTGCGCCATTGCGACGGGCCTCGTCCAGCACCAGGCCCAGGTCTTTTCTCATCCAGTCAACCGCAAACCCAAAGTCGAATTGCCCTTGAATCATCGTTTCGCCCCGGTTTTCCATTTGCCAACTTTGGGCGGCACCTTTACTGATCACTGACAAGGTTTTAGACATATCAAGGCCTGCTGTCTGCCCGAAAGAAAGGGCTTCGGCCAGGCCTTGCAATACACCGGCGATGCATATCTGATTGACCATCTTGCAGAGTTGTCCGTAACCGCTGGACCCCATGTAAGTGACAGCGCGAGCGTAGGCTGACATGACGGCTTCAGCGGATTCATAGTCCTGTAAATCACCGCCACACATAATCGTCAGTGCTCCATTGATGGCTCCGGCTTGCCCTCCTGAAACGGGCGCATCAATAAATCTCAATCCTCTTTCTTTGGCGCATTTCCAAAGTTCACGGGCAACCAGGGCGGAGGTGGTGGTATGGTCAACAAAAAGCGCGTTTTCAGACATGCCTTCAAAGGCACCATTTTTCCCGGAAGTGACGCTGCGCAAATCATCATCGTTGCCGACACAGCTAAAAACATACTCGGCTTCTTTTGCGGCCAAAGCGGGCGTTGTGGCGTGCTTTCCGCCGAACTCTTCAACCCAGCGTAAGGCTTTTTCTGTATTTCGGTTGTAAACCGTGACATCATGGCCCGCACGCATCAAATGGCCAGC
>CAYTSJ010000420.1:0-2159 GCA_964440385.1 uncultured Pusillimonas sp.
GCTGATTGGATCCACTTCGACGTGATGGACAACCACTATGTACCCAACCTGACGATAGGCCCCATGGTTTGTGAAGCCATCAGGCCCCACACCACAGCACCGATTGATGTACACCTTATGGTGGAACCGGTAGACGATATTATCCCGCAATTCGCCAAGGCTGGCGCTGACATCATCACATTCCACCCTGAAGCATCGCGTCATCCTGATCGCACCTTGTCCCTGATCCGTGATCATGGCTGCAAGGCAGGCCTGGTGTTTAACCCCGCTACCTCGCTGCAATGGATGGATCATGTCATGGAAAAGCTGGATATCGTTTTACTGATGTCGGTCAACCCGGGGTTTGGCGGACAGAGTTTTATCCCGCAGACATTGGTGAAACTCGCCCAGGCGCGCCAAAAAATTGACCAATGGCAAGCCAATGGGGGGCAACCGATTTTGCTGGAAGTGGATGGCGGCGTTAAGGTCAACAATATTGCGGACATTCGTGCTGCAGGTGCAGACACCTTTGTGGCTGGGTCCGCCATTTTCGGCCAACCCGATTACCGCCAGGTCATTGACGCCATGCGTGCCGAAATTGTCAAAGGCGAAAAGGCTGCCCGATGAGTTACGACGCTGTATTGCTGGATCTGGACGGCACGCTGGTCAATTCGATACCTGACCTGGCCGACGCCACGAATGCCATGCGGGTCGAGCTAGGCCTGCCGCAGTTGCCCCTGGATGTCATCGCCACCTATGTGGGAAAAGGCGCAGAGAACCTGGTCAAACGCGCGCTCTCAAGTCATATCGACCAGGCCCCTGACAACGACCTGATCGCTCAAGGCTTATGCCTGTTCAAACAACATTACAGCATCGTCAATGGTGCCAAATCGGCAGTTTACGAAGGCGTTATTGAAGGGCTGTCCCATTTGCGGGAAGCCGGTATAAAAATGGCCGTTGTCACGAACAAACCGGCTGAATTTACTCATCCACTCATGATCTCTTGCGGGTTGTCCGGTTTTTTTGAGCACATCGTTTGCGGTGATACCTGCGCCGAAAAAAAACCACATCCAATGCCTTTATTGCATGCCTGCAATTTATTACAGGTTGCACCGTCACGGGCCGTCATGGTGGGTGACTCTGCAAATGATGCCCTCGCCGCCCAAGCCGCCAGCATGACGGTGCTGGCCGTACCCTACGGTTATAACGAAGGCCGAAGCGTGCACGAAATGAAAGTCGATGGTATAGTCAAAAATGTATATGCGGCGGCATGTTGGGTGACCGGCAAAAACGCTGGTAGCGCCTAGAAGCAAACCGCTCGCAACAGCATCAAAAGCCACACAAAACACACAATGACATCATCTGTTATTCGTAACACAGTCTTCGGCGCCTATTGGCGCTGGTGGCGTTCGTGTTCCGGGTAGCGGTCTATCGTCTCCTGGTGCAATGTGTTGTTGCACCACCAGCCAAAAGTATCCAGCCCGGAACGCTCTGCGTAGCCGGGCTTTTTGTTGGGTCCGGCGCGGGTTTAAACCACCACCGAGACTCCCATGACAGAAATAGAATTCAATGCCCTGACCGCGCAAGGTTACAACCGGATCCCGCTGATTGCCGAAACTTATGCCGATCTGGACACCCCGCTGAGCATTTACCTGAAACTGGCCTACAACACCCCTGAAGGCGGTCGCAACAGTTGCCTGCTTGAATCAGTGGTGGGTGGCGAACGTTTTGGGCGCTATTCCTTTATTGGCTTACCCGCCACAACTGTGATTCGCGCAACTGGAAAAACCACCGAAGTGCTGCGGCACGGCAACGTGGTTGAAACTTTCGAGGGGGATCCACTTGAGTTCATTGAACAGTATCAAGCCAGATTCAAGGTAGCCTTACTGCCTGGCATGCCCCGTTTTGCAGGCGGTCTGGCCGGCTACTTCGGTTACGACACGGTGCGGCATATCGAAACCCGACTGGGGGATGCCGTCAAACCGTTTCCAGCCGGCCAAGGCAAAGGCACGCCCGACCTGATGCTGTTGCATGTCGATGAGCTGGTCATCGTCGATAACCTGGCGGGCAAAACCTACCTGCTGGTCTACGCAGACACCTCACAACCTGAAGCCTATGCCCAGGCCAGGCGCCGCCTGAAAACATTACGGGAAAAATTACGCACCCCCTCTCGATAGCCT
>CAYTSJ010000421.1:0-2158 GCA_964440385.1 uncultured Pusillimonas sp.
GCGGCTACACTGTTCCGCCCACTTTAACATATGGTTCTCGGCCCGTATAATTTCATTAAATTGTAAAAACCCCGGCTCCCCTAAGGATTTTAAACGACTTGGTCAGCGACCAGACCATAGGCCTGAGACCGCGTCCAGCACTTTGGCGGCAGCATCGGGTGCAAGACAGTCGATCACTGTACGGTCGGGTTGTGCGCGTAGCCACGTTAACTGCCGTTTGGCCAGTTGTCTTGTTGCCGCGATGGCCTGTTCCACCGCTTGATGCTTGTCGACCTTGCCGTCGAGGTAGTCCCACAACTGGCGATACCCTACACAGCGTATCGACGGTAGACCGGGGTGAAGATCCCCGCGGTTGTAAAGACGTTGCACTTCGTCCACCAGCCCTTGCTCAAGCATCTGTTGATAGCGTTGTGCAATACGCTGGTGCAGTGCCAGCCTGTCCGAGGGCTCCAGACTTATCGTGATGTACTGATGGCCGTTCCGGGCAGCGCCAGGTCGGCCCTGCTGAAGGAGCATCGACATGGGCTGGCCGCTCAGGTGCCAGATTTCAAGGGCACGCTGGATGCGTTGGCTGTCATTGGGGGCGAGGCGCGCTGCTGTCAGTGGGTCCACCTCAGCCAGTCTGGCATGCATGCCCGGCCAGCCCAGACGCGCTGCGTCGGCTTCCAGTTCGGTCCGAAATGCGGGGTCTGCGCCAGGCAAGTCATTCAATCCTTCCCGAAGTGCCTTGTAATACATCATGGTACCGCCACACAGCACAGGAATGTGGCCGCGCGCCTGAATCTGGTCGATTAGAGTGGTCGCATCGGCACAAAACCCTGCAGCAGAATAGCTTTCAGACGGGTCGCGAATATCCAGCAGGTGCTGGGGAACCTGTGCCTGCTCTTCGGGTGAGGGCTTGGCTGTGCCGATGTCCATCCCCCGGTAAATGGTAGCGGAATCAACGTTGATGATTTCTACAGGCCAATGCTGTGCCAGGGCCAGGGTTGAAGCGCTTTTTCCGGCGGCGGTCGGACCGGCCAGGCACACAATCGGGTGTTGCATTGTCATTGGCCGCGCATGAAAAATTTATCCAGATCTGCCAGCGTCCAGTGAATCCAGGTGGGGCGGCCATGGTTGCATTGGTCCGCGCGCTCGGTGCGTTCCATTTTTCGCAGTAAGGCGTTCATTTCGTCCAGAGTCAGGCGACGGTTGGCGCGCACCGATCCATGACAGGCCATGGTGGCCAGCAGGGTGTTGCGTTGCTCAAGTAAAAGGCTGGACGAGCCGACGGTCGACAGGTCTCGCAAGACATGGCGCGCCAGTGATTCAATATCGCCACTGGCCAGCAGCGCTGGTACAGCACGCACTGTAAGTGCGGTTGGCCCGGCCGGGCGCAGCACCAGGCCAAGGCTGGTCAGTGCTGCAGCATGCTCTTCGGCCAATGCCACTTCTTTTTCAGAGGCATTGAAAACAACCGGCACCAGCAACTCTTGTTGAGGCAGTTGATGCAGGTCCATCGCAGTTTTCAGTTGTTCGTAAATGACCCTTTCGTGGGCCGCATGCATATCGACCAGGATCAGGCCATTAGCGGTTTGCGACAGTATGTAGATACCGTGCAACTGAGCCAGTGCCATGCCTAGCGGGAACTCATGATCTGGCAACTTGGCGGCCGTTTGAAGTCCAGCCTGGGGTATGTTGGCTGACGTCAGTGGCACTGACGGGATGTTCAGCGGGCGATAGAGGGTCTGCCAGTCATTTGAAGACTCTCGTGCCGAGGGCAGGTTCAGCGCATGCTGACCATAGGGCGGGCGGAACATTGAGCGACTGTTTGTCGCGGTTTCAGGCGTATCCGTGATATTGCCGTAACCCTGCAATGGTTCTTGAGTGTGTACGTGGCCAGCAGACGCATTTATCCGGGATGCATCGCTGTCCAAAGGTGTCGAAGAAAGGGTTACCTCTGGCGCTACCCGTGATCCGTTTGTACCGTTGATTTCACTTGTGTCATGGTGGGCGGTACGGGCCAATGTTTGAGTCAAGGCTCTAGACACGAATTGATGCACTGCACCACTGTCGCGAAAGCGGATCTCGTGCTTGGCTGGATGGACATTCACGTCAACAGCAGCGGGGTCAATCGACAGGAACAGGACATAGCCTGGCTGGCGGTCACCATGCAGTA
>CAYTSJ010000422.1:0-2150 GCA_964440385.1 uncultured Pusillimonas sp.
AGGCACGTGAGGCGGCGGAAGAAAAATCCCGCTTGGAAAGCGAACTCGCCTTTGAAAATATCGCAGCTCTTTGGCTTGATCATTCTGAGAATGAAAAAGACCGGCGACCTTCGAGCGTGCGTCTGGCCAAGCTGGTAGTGAATAATCACCTTATGCCGAAGCTTAAGGGTAAGCCGATGCCACATATTGGTCGTGTTGACATTCAGCTTATTCTGGATGCGATTCCTAGCCGGCAGAGAGGGATGCGACGCGCTGTGTTTGCTTATGCATCGGTATTATTCGGTTGGGCTGCTCGGCGCGGGAGCATTATTTCTAATCCGCTCATAGGAATGGAGAAACCCGAACCACCCAAAGCGCGCGAGAGAGTTCTCACGGATGACGAACTGTCCGCGTTGTGGAGGGGGAGCTATAAATTAGGGGCTCCATTTGGATCTTTCTTCCGCCTCCTGATCTTGACTGGGCAGAGGCGCAGCGAGATTGCGGCTATCAATTGGGTAGAGTTGGACCGTGGGTCAGCGATCTGGACTATTCCGGCTGATCGGGCAAAAAATGGTATTGCTCATATCGTTCCGCTGTCACCAGAAGTGATATCCGAACTGGATGGGTTGGTTGAGGGGCAGGGGGGCTGGCCAGCTTCGGGTTTTGTTCTCACAACGACGGGTCGAACGCCGATCAGCGGCATTACAAAAGCGAAAAATGCTCTTGATCTAGCTATTGGGCAGGTGCGGAGTGGCAAGCCGTTGGACGGCTGGCGCATCCATGATTTACGTCGCACGATGGCAACAGGTTTCCAGCGATTGGGCATTCGGTTTGAAGTTACGGAAGCTACCCTCAATCATGTCAGCGGTTCAAAGGCTGGTGTCGCGGGAATTTATCAGAAGCATGATTGGAAAGAGGAGAAGCGATCAGCGCTGGAGGTATGGGCGCGTCATGTGGTTGCCATTGATCAGCAGGATGTACGGCACGCCATAGCGTCAATTGATGCCGCTAGACGACGGCGGGAGGCTGGTTGACGATATAAGCACGTTGCTTGAGTTTTGGGATAATATTGGCCGATTTGTCGGACACCGCGTAATTGATTTAGCCACCCTCTTGGATGTTACGAAGTCGCCTTGGCGCTTCAATGCAGGAGGGTGACCGATGACAATGTACGCGGGATTGGATGTGAGCGACAAGTCCACGCATATTTGCGTGGTTGATAGTGATGGCGCGGTATTTCGCCGCGATGTGGTAGCTAGCGATCCTGAGGCTTTGGCGAAGTGGCTCGGCAAGCATTGCCCTGATTTGACCCGGGTGGTGCTGGAGACCGGGCCGCTCTCGAGCTTCCTCTACCATGGCTTAGTGGAGCGCACCGTGCCCGTTGAGTGCATCTGCGCTCGCCATGCCAAGGGCGTGTTGTCTGCCCGGGTGAATAAGAGCGATGTCCATGACGCCGAGGGCTTGGCGCGGATTGCCCGTACTGGCTGGTTCAAACGCGTGCACATGAAAGCATCAGCTACGCATATCGATCGTGCAGCCTGCGCATTCGTGCGCAACTGATCTCCACGCGGGTTGCCATGGGAAACCAGTTGCGTGGGCTCTTAAAACTGTTCGGCCTGCGTCTGGGGGCGGCCCGAACGCCAGGCAAACGCCGTGAACGGCTGATTGCCCTGTACCAGCGGCGACCAGATCTTGAACCGCTGTTTGCGCCGCTTGTTGCCTCCATGGAGGTGATCGAGGAACAGCTTCGTGCTTCCAACCGCTTGCTTGAAGGGCGTGCCGCTGCGGATCCCGTGTGCAGTCGGCTGATGAGTGTTCCAGGCGTTGGCCCGATCACTGCTTTGACGTTTACGGCCAGCGTTGAAGATCCGCACCGTTTCGCCCGAAGCGAAGATGTCGGCGCCTATGCCGGACTCGTCCCACGCCGCAGCCAATCCGGGGAGCGCGATGTGCGTGGGAACATCTCCAAAGCAGGCGATCCGGTGTTACGCCGCTCGCTCTATGAGGCGGCCAATATCATGCTGTGCCGCGTGCAAAGGCCATTCGCCCTCCAGCAGTGGGGGCAGCGCATCGCGGAAGCTAAAGGTAACAAGCGCGCCCGGATTGCGGTTGCTCGCAAGTTGGCTGTGCTGCTCCATTCGCTTTGGCTGAACGAGACGGAGTTTCGCTGG
>CAYTSJ010000423.1:0-2149 GCA_964440385.1 uncultured Pusillimonas sp.
TCAAGGCTGACGCTTCGGCGTGCTCCAAGCCCTTCAACACCCCACCCCGACAAGGCCCTTGAAGTTGGGAGATCAGAGATCTTGGGGGGCATTGATTGTTGTGAATGTTGAGCGCCTGAAAATTTCTGGATAGCGACATGGATGTGTTGATGGGTGCAATTCGCAGCGCTTTGCAGTCTGATGGATGGCTCGTCAGTGTGCAAGGCAACGTGATCAAGGCAACGCAGGAAAATATCGTGGCGCAATGGTGGCTGGGGAGCCGTCGGGTCGTTTCCAGTTTGCGCTGTGTTTTTGATCTAGCGGGCAAAACCCTGGTCTACCGGGAAATGACCAAGGAAGTGGTCAAAAGGGTCCCGCCGCCGACATTCACACGCCGCGTCTGGCGACAGTCTGGTTTGAAGGTGGATATTGACCGTACCAATCACGGCCCAGGGGGTGGCGGGGTGCTGCATTACGGTCGTACGCGTAAAATATTGGAAGCGCAATGCCTGCGGCATGGCTGGCAACTGCAGGCAAGGCTGGTGCTCTAGGCAGCCTGGACATTTAAATGCCGTCAGCCACGTGCAATAACGAACCGTTTAACGGTGCTTCAGAGTGGCTAGCGGTCAGCACCGCAACCGAAGCGGCCACCGACCTCAAAGGGGACTAGATGAAACGCTTAAAAACGTTCAAGCGGGTTGCCATCGCCTTGCCCCTTTGCCTTGGTGCACCACTGGTCGCGGCGCAAACGCTGGACCAGGCCATTTCCGTCGGGGCCACAGCAGCAGAAACGTCGGTCGATGCGCTGCAGGGCATCAAAAAATTCAAACCCTCTGACTTCAACCGGGCACTGGGCAACAACGCCACACGCAAAGTCTGGGCCAACTGGGTTAACGGAAAAATCAGTTCCGCACTCGAGGTGGCGAAAACGTCACGACTGCCGTTGTTGGCCTTAGGCCTTGAGGCCGCCGAATCAGGGGCCGAGGCACTGGGCAATTTATATGAAGGCAACCTCACCGGCGCAGGCGCTATCGCCGTCAATACTGCCGTCACCAACATCACCGTCACTGGCGGCGCCATTGCCGGCGGAAAACTGTTTGCTTACGTCGGCGCCGTCGCAGGGGCGTGGGTACCGGTCGTCGGCCCCGTGGCCGGCGGCGTCGTGGGTGGCGTTGTCGGTAGCGTAGGCGGTGCAGTCGTCGCCTCGGTCGCTATCGGTTCTGACTCCGTAACAAACTGGGTAGGCAGCACCTTTGAAGGCTACTCCGCCAGCGGCCGGCGTGTGGGCAAATTTACCGGCCGTATCGAAGGCAACCAGATCAGCGGCACCTGGGTAGACAGCTTCCGGTTCGACGGCCTTGTCAACAGCAACTGCACAGGGTCAGTGCTCATGAACGGCAATACCAACATCGAACTGACCCTGAACGCCCGCGGCTCAATGACGGGTCGCATCATCGGCGGCAACCAGAAAGTCAGGGTGACAGGCTGCCCGGACGATGACGTCAATCGCACCGACACCATACCCCCCGCGACCCTTCAGGGCCGCTGGAAAATCCGCGAATAACTTCAATGAGCAAGCTCCCCTTCTGTTCGCCAAAAGGTATAGCGCTCAAGTTAATGTCGATTGAGATCGTGATCACTTCGAACCCCCTGCTTCTGTATGACAAAACTGACTACGACCTGGGTTGACAGCACAGATAGATGCGGTATCCTTAGGTAGCCTTAATTTGGCGCCACTTTTCGGATACATAATGAAGCAATCCTCTGAGCACCGCACCAGCCTTCGCCTTAGCCATGCGCAGTATGAAGCGATTAATAGCCTGTGCCATGCCGATGGTGGCAAAGTAACTATGAGCGCATGGATTGCCAATGCGATCGATGAGAAAATTCAACGTAACACACAACCTGCACTAACCCAACCCTTGCATAAGAGAACACAAGGCCGTCGCTTTTACGAATTCTTTGCAGGCGGGGGGATGGCCCGAGCAGGCCTGGGTTCAAAGTGGGCCTGCTTATTCGCCAACGACTTTGATCCAATGAAAGCTCGTGTGTATCGCGACAACTGGGATGGTGGCTTGGAGTTACTCGTGGAGGACATCAACAACGTCACCACAGAGCAACTGCCCGATCAAGCAGATTTGGTATGGGCATCCTTTCCCTGCCAAGACCT
>CAYTSJ010000424.1:0-2148 GCA_964440385.1 uncultured Pusillimonas sp.
GATCAGGGTTGATGATTTCTACATCATGAGGCAATTCGATGTCGGAAGCCAAAACAGCGCCAGAGCCTTGCTTGCGCAGGGTCAGAGTGACTTCTTCACGGTTGTGCAGCTTGAAAACCACGCCTTTGAGGTTCAGCAGGATGTCAACGACGTCTTCACGCACACCGGGCAAGGTTGAGTATTCGTGAACAACACCGGTAATCTGGACTTCAGTTGGGGCATAACCGACCATGGAAGACAGCAGAATACGGCGAAGGGCGTTACCCAAGGTATGGCCATAGCCACGTTCGAACGGCTCCATAATGACACGGGCGTGATTCTTGGCAACAGCCTCAACCTCGATTGAACGGGGCTTGAGCAATACGTTTGACGACATTTGTTTTCCTTTTCAATACCCTCGGCTCGTTACACCGATAAGGCTGACGGAGTTTAACTGAAGGACTATACGAAATAGACCAGGGGGTGATATCACTGCAAAGCCCACTTTCCGGCGAATGCCAAAAAGTGGGCCTGTGTCAGGTGTTGCAAGCCACTGTGACAGCGACTTGCAAACCACCGCAACAAATTAACGCGAATACAATTCAACAACCATCGATTCGTTAACGTCACGAGCAACGTCAGCGCGATCGGGAGCCGATTTGAATGTACCGGTCAGTTTGTTGGCGTCAACTTCAACCCACTGTGGGAAGCCGATACCTGCAGCCAGTTCAAGCGATTCGCGGATACGTGCTTGTGATTTGGCTTTTTCACGAACACTGACGACGTCACCGGCGTGTACCAGCATCGAAGCGATGTCGGCTGTGCGGCCATTGACTTCGATAGCACGGTGGTTGACCAGTTGGCGTGCTTCAGCGCGTGTCGAGCCAAAACCCATGCGATACACAACGTTATCAAGACGTGATTCCAGCAACTGAATCAGGGTCTCGCCAGTGTTGCCACGGCGACGCTCAGCTTCAGCGAAGTATTTGCGGAATTGCTTCTCGAGAACGCCATACATGCGCTTGAGTTTTTGCTTTTCACGAAGCTGCAGACCGTAGTCGGATGTACGGGCACCCGATGTACGACCGTGCTGGCCGGGCTTCGATTCGAATTTGCACTTCGAATCGAGCGAACGGCGTGCGCTTTTCAGAAAAAGATCGGTACCCTCGCGACGCGAGAGCTTGCATTTTGGTCCAATGTAACGTGCCATGATGCTTCCTATTAAATACGACGGCGCTTGGGCGGACGGCAGCCGTTGTGCGGAACGGGGGTGATATCAGAGATGCTGGTGATCTTGATGCCCAACGCGTTCAATGCACGTACTGAAGATTCACGACCAGGACCAGGGCCCTTGATACGAACTTCGAGGTTCTTGATGCCGTATTCCAGAGCAGTACGGCCAGCCGACTCGGCGGCTACCTGAGCGGCAAACGGTGTAGATTTGCGTGAGCCTTTGAAGCCTGCACCACCGGATGTTGCCCACGACAGAGCGTTGCCCTGACGATCGGTAATCGTGATGATTGTGTTGTTGAAGGACGCGTGAACGTGCGCGATGCCGTCGGAAACGACCTTCTTGATTTTCTTGCGTACGCGTGAAGCGCCGCTGTTTGCTTTCGCCATCTTCTAGTCCTCGATTATTTCTTCAGGGAAGCAGCTGCACGACGCGGCCCTTTACGGGTACGCGCATTTGTGCGGGTACGCTGACCACGCACTGGCAGACCACGCTTGTGGCGCAGACCACGATAGGTTCCCAGGTCGATCAGACGTTTGATAGAAAGTTGTACTTCGCGACGCAGATCGCCTTCTACGATGAATGCACCAACGTGTTCACGAATTTTTTCGAGTTCGTCGTCGGTAAGGTCTTTGACCTTTTTGGTGCGCTCAATGCCGGACGCGTCACAAATTTGACGGGCACGGGTCGGGCCAATACCAAAAATGGAGGTAAGACCGATTACGGCGTGTTTGTGCGGCGGAATGTTAATGCCAGCAATACGGGCCATGACTGTTCCTTGTTAAATCTGTTACGTTTCGGCTTAGCCTTGACGCTGCTTGTGACGGGGATCGGTGCAGATAACACGTACCACGCCGTGACGTTTGATAACTTTGCAATTACGGCAAATTCGTTTTACCGATGCCATTACTTTCATGGTTGACTCCTAGTTTCCTTTA
>CAYTSJ010000425.1:0-2147 GCA_964440385.1 uncultured Pusillimonas sp.
CAGGGCGATGCGCAGGGCAATCTGGGCATCGAAATCTTCGGGGATTTTTCCCCGTACATCATAGGCGGTCAGACAGCGTAGTTGCATGGTCTCTTCCGTGTTTTTTTGAAGGGGACGTTTCATGGCTTGGTGGATGGCGTCTCCGTTTGGGGAATAGCCTCCTTGGCGGCGGGGCGTTCGGGGGCAATCGCCGGCTCTTTGTGCAAAAATGCTTGGCGTAATTGGGGATCCGCGATCAGTGAGCGCAACAGCTTTGCCCCGTGCTGCAAATAGTGGGTGGCCTGCGAGCTGCGTAACAGGGTGTTGGTGGTTGAGAGCATCGAGTCAAAACCCATGTACACGAGTGTAGTGAACACCGCCGCCGTGACCCCGCCGATCAACATCCCAAGCAAGCGATTCCTCAAGCTGATTCGCTGCCGTGCCCGGCCTGTGAGTTTCGTCAGGCGGGTGAAGAAAAATGTTCCGAATAACACACTCAGCCCAAAGGCAAGCATAAAGCTGAACTTGGCAGCAATAAACGGTGAGGTCCACGGCAGCAGGGTGTGTCCAAGCTGTCCTACCAGCACATAGCCACCCGCCAGGGCCACGAGAAACGGCATTTGGCGCAGACAACCGAGCCACAGACCTCGCAAACATAACGCCAGGAGGATACCGAGTATTCCCAGGTCAAAGGGGCTGAGATCGTGAAAGGTGGGCATGGGTGCAGGCAAATGTATTCAAGGTGATGGAAAGAAGGCCTCGGAGAGGCTGCAATAACTGATGGTTGTGGCTTGAAGACAAAGAGCAAAGCAAACCATTATACCTAATAGCTTCTGCATGACAAGCATTTGTCATCAAAAGATATTTGAGCCCGGAACCAGGTTTTGCATCCCCGGCAGGTGAAAGCCCTGGCATTGATGATTATGCAATAAGGCACAGAGCCTTGCCGGTGCAGGAACCGGCAGATGGCGCCCTCATACAGCAAAAAAAACAAAACGATTGGAGGCCGTGATGCCAGAACTCCCGGAAGTGGAAGTGACCCGGCGTGGGCTGATGGTGCAGTTGCCTGGCCAGTGCATCAGTGGTGTGTGGTGTTCACCATACCGGTTACGCAGCGATATACCCAGGCGCGAACTTGACGAGCAGATTGTCGGTCAGCGGGTGCAGACAATTGATCGTCGGGCCAAATATCTGCTCATTCGTCTGGAAAATGGTGCCGTACTGGTCATTCATTTGGGCATGACCGGCAAACTGAGCTTGGTTGATGAACAAGTCGCGCGGCACAAGCATGATCATTTGGTGCTGCACCTGGCGGCGGGAGGGCAGTTGCGCTTCAATGACAGCCGCCGCTTTGGCGCGCTGGTGGTGTGGCCCGCCAGCGAGGCACAGCAAAAGGAGCAACACTTTTCGCAGGCCCAGGGCATGGAGCCTCTTGGCCCTGAGTTCACCGCCCAAGCGCTTGCTTGTCTGGCGCAAAAACGCCAAGTGCCGGTAAAAACCTTTTTAATGCAAAGCAATGTTATCGCCGGCATCGGCAATATTTACGCCAATGAGATTCTTTTTGCCGCGCGCATTCATCCCCTGATGCCGGCCAATCACCTGCTCCCCGTACAGTGGCAACGGGTTGTACAGGTCACCAGAGAGATTTTGCAGCAAGCCATAGCCGCCGGCGGTTCAACCATAGCGGATTTTTTAGGCACCAACGGACACCCCGGCTACTTCCAATTGCAATTGAAGGTCTATGGCCGAAAAGGACAAGAATGCCAAGTTTGCGGTGCTCTCGTTGAAAAAATCGTGCTGGCGGGCCGATCCACTTTTTATTGCCCAGCCTGTCAGGCACGTGAGTAATCAGATGAGATTTGCCGCACTGGCACCAATCGCAGGAATCAGCGATCCAGATAGAGATGATCCACAACAATGGTCAGCGGTTGTTCCAGCAGTACAACAAAAAATCCTAAGCCCTCGATATGCGCTGCGTCCATTTTGCGATCTTTCGGGGCGTTCCACACTTGCTGCAAATCAATCACCACGTCATTCCAACCCGGTTGAAGCTTGATGGGGAGATTGAAACGGTCGGTATATTCCGAATCGTGCTGTTTATGATGAATGTCATGAATGCGGCAATGGATGGTCAGAACCGTGGCCAGCGGGTTGAAAAGACTGCAATG
>CAYTSJ010000426.1:0-2142 GCA_964440385.1 uncultured Pusillimonas sp.
GGGCATGCGTTAGTGGGCATTGATTTTCGGGTTTCTCGCGGCGTGATGTTTGCATTGTCTGATCACGCACAACTTTATACCGTTGATACCGCCTCCGGCAGGGTCAAGCCCGTGGGTGACGTTGCAAAAGGGTTGTCACTGCCCTTAGGCCTCTTGGGACATCAGTATGGCTTTGACTTTAACCCTGCCGCTGATCGTATCAGGGTGGTCAATGAGCGTCGCCAAAATCTGCGTTTGCATCCCGAAACCGGTGCTTTGGTGTCTACAGACCCTAACCTGGTATATGCACCCACAGACGACCATGTCGGAGAAGCGCCTCGTATTGGGGCCGCAGCTTACACTTACAACTCAAAAGACGAAAAATTGACGACAAACTTTGCGATTGATCTGAATTTGGGGACACTGGCAGTTCAAGGGACACGTGAAACGGTATTGCCCGCCGTGTCGCCTAATCAAGGGGTGCTTTTTACTGTCGGTCCGCTAGGTCAGGGGCCTTTGGTGTCAGCGTCGTTTGACATTGCCGATGTCAGTAACCGTGCGCTAGGCGCATTGCGACCTCTCAATCGTAATGTAACCGGGCTTTATGACATTGATCTTGAAACCGGCAAGGCAAGGCTGATCGGGCAATTGCTGAATGGAAAATCGGTTCGCGGGATAGCTATTGAGCCCTGATTTATTTGTCGGTGTGTGTTAATCAATCTACTTCTGGCTTACATAGGCTGCGACATGAGAAAGCATTTCTTTGCATTGTCAGGGGCTTTCCTGATTGTCTTTGGCGCTTCTTCGGCGTTGGCTGCCGACATCACGACCCGTGTGCTTGATGCTCAAGGTCAGCCCATCGCAGGTGCTGTTGTCTATTTCACTTCTGATGCGGCTAAAGAACTGGTAAAGCCGTTGCCGGTAGCGAAGGTTGTTCAGCAAAACAAAACATTTGTGCCTGATGTTTTGGTGGTAACGCGCGGCACCCCTGTAGAATTTCCCAACGAAGATACGGTCAGACATCACGTCTATTCATTCTCGCCAGTCAAAAAATTTGAAATCAAGCTTTACGTTGGGACTCCGACAGAACCTGTGATTTTCGACAAATCAGGGGTCGCGCTCTTAGGCTGCAACATTCATGACACGATGGTGGCCTGGATTGTCGTTGTCGACACCCCTTATTACGCACAAACCAACGAAAAGGGTGAGGCACTCGTCAAGAATTTGCCTGCAGGCAATTATCAGCAGAATGTTTGGCACAAGCAAATGCCGGTGGATGCTGCTGCGTTCGGCCAGCCGGTTGCCTTGTCTTCTGATGCCATGCTGACCATTAAATTACCTGAACAGCCTGCTCAATGACATTCTTGCAACCCCGTACACTTGCTGGCCGCATGACTATTGTCATGATTTTGTTGTTATTGCTGGTCCAGGTCGCCGGGTTTTGGGTGGTTCGAGAGGCAGTACAGGCGCAAGCACGTCGCGAGGCCGGTAGTACTCTGGAGGTCGGTGAACGGATTTTTTTCCGTTTGCTTGAGCAAAATGCTTCCCGATTGCGAGATGCCGCCGTGCTCCTGGCCTCGGATTTTGGTTTTCGTTCTGCCATCGGGTCAGGCGATGTAGAGACGATTGCCTCGGCGCTTGAAAATAGTGGCGAGCGCATTGGAGCCGGGTTGGTTGCGTTTTTCAATCCGTCCTTCAAATTGGTCAGTATGGCCCATGGTGCCTCGGCTGACACTCAACAATCATTTTCGTCCATCGCTGCTGCGTTATCCAAAGCATCTGCCAATAGCACAGTGGTTCTTGTCGAGGGAACACCCAGCCAATTGGTCATTGTGCCTGTCCGTTCACCGTTGACGGTAGGCTGGGTCCTGATGGGGTTTCCCATTGATCAAAAACTGTTGAGCGACTTTCAGCAACTTTCCTCAATCGATGCCACGCTGGCAACCGGTCCGGTTTTATCTGACGCCACGGCCAGTCGCAGGATTAATCTGATGACCACCTTGGCGGACTCGCAGGCGGGTCAACATCTGGTCAGCTCTCCTGCGTTGTTTATGGATGTTGATCAGGATGAGCTGGCGTTGCGCCATGTTGAGGTTCCAGTTGAGAATGGTCATCTAAATCTGGTTCTGTCCCGCTCTATGCGTGAATTAACGGCACCCTTTC
>CAYTSJ010000427.1:0-2138 GCA_964440385.1 uncultured Pusillimonas sp.
CGGTGCTTGAGGGCCTTGATGATGCCATTTCAGTGGTCGCAGACACCCCGGAAGGTCTGGAGTTGCTTTTCGCCAACCGTACTTACCGACGGTTTTTCGGGGCTCAATCGGCCGGGCACAGCGAGTTGCTAGGCGGACGCCTGGGCCGGTTCACCGACGAACTGATCGAAACTTATTCCAATTCAGCTCAACGCTGGTTCGAAGTCCAACACCGCATGCTCGCCTGGACTGACGGGCGTCGGGTACGCTTGCAAGTAGCCCGTGACATCACCGAGCGCAGAAATCACGAAGAAGAGTCCCGCGTCCAGCAAGAAAAGATCCAGCTCACCAGTCGTCTGACGACCATGGGTGAAATGGCTTCCTCCCTCGCCCACGAACTGAATCAGCCCCTGACCGCCATTGCCAACTACAACATGGCCGCCGTGGCCATGATCAAAGCCGGCAAGGCAAGCCCGGAAATGCTGCTCGAGGCCCTTGAGAAAGCCGCCCGTCAAGCCGAACGCGCCGGCAAAATCATCAGTCGAATTCGTGAATTCGTGAAAAGAAGCGAGCCCCGTCGCCAACGTGTGCCGGTCGGCCGTATTCTTGACAACGCCATTTCTTTTGCCGACATTGACGCCCGCAAGCGTCAGGTCACCATCGAAAAAGATTTGCCCGACGATATCCCCGACGTACTGGCTGACCCGATTCTGATTGAACAGGTATTATTAAACCTGCTGAAAAACGGCGTTGAGGCGATGGAACACAGCGAATATCGCAGCCTTCACGTTGTAGTCACTGACCAGTCGCCTATCATTGAAGTCGCCGTCGTTGACCGCGGGCATGGTCTGAAAGACCCCGAACGCCTGTTTGAACCGTTCTACAGCACCAAATCAGAGGGTCTTGGAATGGGCCTGAATATTTGTCGCACCATTATTGAATCGCACCATGGTCGCCTTTGGGCAGCGGCCAACCCCGAAGGGGGGACCATTTTCCGGTTCACACTGCCCCGCGCAGCCAAAGATGAGCCGGCCCAAAAAGAGAATTACCAGGAGCTGCATGCATGACCACACCCGTTTCTGACACTGTTTTTGTCGTCGATGATGACGAAGCTGTCCGTGATTCCCTGACCTGGCTGCTTCAGGCCAATGGTTATCAGGTTAAAGCCTTCGATAGCGCCGAGGCGTTTCTTGAAACCTATGACACCGATTGCATCGGCGTACTGATTGCCGACGTTCGCATGCCTGGCATGAGCGGTCTTGAACTTCAAGAAGCGCTCATCGAACGCAACTCGGCTTTGCCCATCGTGTTCATCACCGGACACGGTGACGTTCCCATGGCGGTCTCTACGATCAAGAAAGGGGCTGTTGACTTCCTCGAGAAGCCCTTTAACGAATCAGACCTGCGCGACATCGTCGCCCGCATGCTCGAACAGGCCACTGAAAAAGCCAGCAAAGCCCGCGCCCAGAAAAATCACCAGGCGGTTCTCAGCCGTCTGACTTCCCGCGAGCAACAAGTGCTTGAACGCATTGTTGCCGGACGTCTGAACAAACAGATTGCCGGCGACCTGAATATCAGTATTAAAACTGTTGAGGCGCATCGCGCCAACATCATGGAAAAACTACAGGTCACCACAGTAGCTGACCTGATGAAAATCGCGCTGGCTGGCGCTGAAGGGGTGGTATGACAGCACGCATTATCGACGGCAAGACATTATCGGCCGCCATTAAAGACGAAGTTGCCCAAAGGGTTATCGACCTGAAGAGCCAGGGTGTGACCCCGGGGCTGGCGGTTGTGCTGGTCGGTGAAGACCCGGCATCGACAGTCTATGTGCGCAATAAAGCGGCCGCCTGCGAAAAAGCCGGCTTACATTCCGAGGTCATCCGTCTTCCTGCTGACATTACCGAAACTGACCTGCTCGATGTCGTCAAAGGCTTGAACGGTAACCCGGCCATACACGGAATTCTGGTTCAATTGCCTCTCCCCGGCCATCTCGATGCGGCCAAGGTCATTGAAACCATTGCTGCCGAAAAAGACGTTGATGGCTTTCACATCAGCAATGCCGGGTTGCTCATGACGGGGCAACCGTTGTTCAGGCCTTGCACACCCTACGGTGTGATGAAAATGCTTGAATCAGAAAACGTCACTCTGCGCGGTGC
>CAYTSJ010000428.1:0-2134 GCA_964440385.1 uncultured Pusillimonas sp.
ACAGAATCCTGCCCCAAATAATTTGAGCGGTTTCCTCAGAAATGAATTTTGCCTCGTTTCTCCAACGGTTGAGAAACTCCGGGGACACTTCAGACTCATTGCTAATATTGTCATCCTCTAATTCCTTCGAGGCATTAAGCGTGCAGCTTATTAAATTAGCAATTTCATTGTCTTGGATCGCTTCACGAACTAACGCCCGTATTTCGTTTCTCCCTGCTGAGGTCTCTAACAGCCCGCCAGTTGCCTGATCGAAGGTTACTTCGCCTTGGAGTATCTTCCGTACGTCAACAGCGTTCTGCGCTTCCGACAGGCGGGCAGATCTATCAGCCTCTATGTACCTTTTCCCAAATAAAAGGCTGAGGAGCGTTTTGAGTCCTTTGGGCGTAGCTTGAACAAGCGGGTCTAGGTTTGCCTGTACCTTTACCCCTATATCAACATTCATACTTGACTCTGTGCTTTTCTCTGGCTGATCCATGTTGCCCATCCTATGAAATTGAAGGTTCCCGTACCATTAGCCCTGACGCCCTGTATCTTCCCACAACCGCCACGGGCAGCCAAGGGCGTATCAACGCGGCTTCCCATTCGCGACGAGAGCAGAGCGATAGAGTGAATGGCGTGTGTCCGTTCCGCGGGCTAGCCTTCGACCTAGTAACGGTGAACATTAAGTGAATGTCTGGATTTATCACTTAAACCTGACAAGAAAAAGCTAAAGGTCCCGCAGGGCCTTTGACCGACGGGGTAAACCCGCCTGCGAGCTTCTGTTTCCCTTGCTAGCCGCAAGACCCAAATTAGATTTGGGCAGCATGTCCGTATTGCACTCGCTCTCGAACATCTTACGTTGATCATATCAATTTGATTAAAAATGATCGGGCATTGAACAACACAATTGAATCGGCCCGAGCCAACACAGAATAAAAACAGGGAGCGTTGGGTTAGGCGTTCTTGCTGTACCGGTCATTTTGTCACATCGTTCTCGGATTCAAGGGCTGCATACCTACGGTGCTTGCGTCCGTTCGGCCGTCTTTGACCCTTGAGTCCTGCGCTTGCGACGTGACCGACTCCCGGCTAGGGCAATTCCGCCCTGCAATCAGGAGAACACCATGCTTCAAAATACACAAATTCTGGCTACCGAAGTTAAAGACGAACTGCGCTTTGGGTTTACCACTCAGCTTTTTGGCGAGAGCGCTTGCATAGAGGGCGAACTGGCGGTTTACCAGTGGCTACGCCGTCTTTGCTCAAGCTATAACGGGGGCTTCTGGCAGTTTTACAGCTTATCCAATGGTGGCTATTTTATGATGCCCTCCGGTGCTGATTCACTGCGCTTGGTCTGGCCGCTGAATTGGTCTGATGAAGTGGTCAGTTCCCAGGCAGCAGGCGTCGTTGCTACTCTGTTTGCACTGTCAGAGGTGATGGAGCGCGGTGCGGACGATCTGCAGATTCAAAACTATCACCTCTTGCGTGATTTCCTGGCCGATCACCCTGAGGCTGGTGCGATGTTTCGACTAACCAATTGAACCTTCGTAAAGCTCACAGGCCCGCGCATGTCGCGGGTTTTTTTTGCGTCGCCGCTACATGTAGGGGTGTGCCACTGGTACGAACGGCCTTTTCTGGGTTCTTGTGCCAGGTGGCTGAACACGGTCGGTGCACTTGGCTGCATTTTCTCAAGCCGAGGCGGGGTGGGGCGGTCTTGCTCCGGGTCAGTGTGTCATGTCGTTCTCGGATTCAAGGGCGGCGCACGTGGCGTGCTTGCGGCCAGTCGGCCGTCGTTGACCCTTGAGTCCTGCGCTGCGCCATGCCCCTTGTGAGCCGGGCAATTTCGCCCTGACTCGATAAGGAGCGCCTCATGCAATACTCACTGTTCAGTGCCGTGCCGGCCTATAGCCCCGCAGCAGCAGACGCCGCTGCAACACTTTATGTGCGTGATCTCAGCGGTTCGTTTGTCCCTGCAGACACCACTCATGTTTTAAACGCCGCACGTGAGGTGGCACATCAGGTGCTGCCAGAGCGTCAGCATATGGCAAACCCGGCGCTGGTCAAAGAGTTTTTTGCACTGCGATTGAACAGCACGCTTGAGCACGATGTGATGTTGCCCCTGTTTTTCGTAGTCCTTAGCTCCGGGATCAGGCAGCGATTT
>CAYTSJ010000429.1:0-2126 GCA_964440385.1 uncultured Pusillimonas sp.
AAACGCTGGGCAATGTCACGGGCCATTTCAAGGTGCTGGACCTGATCACGACCGACCGGAACCCGATGGGCATTGAACATCAGGATGTCGGCAGCCATCAGGACCGGGTATGAGAACAGGCCCATAGTGACGCCATCATCGGGGTCAACGTCACGCGCCAGGTTTTGATCAACCGATGCCTTGTACGCATGCGCACGATTCATCAACCCTTTTGGGGTAACGCACGTCAACACCCAGCACAGTTCAGGAATTTCCGGGATATCGGACTGACGATAAAAGGTGACCTTTTCGTGATCAAGACCGCCGGCAAGCCACGTAGCCGCGATCTCAAGTCGTGAGCGCGCCACCCTGGCGGGGTCTTCACATTTGATCAGGGCGTGATAATCGGCCATGAAAAAATAGGCATCGACGTTAGGTTGCTGACTGGCCAGAATGGCTGGCCGGATTGCGCCCGCATAATTGCCCAGATGAGGGGTGCCAGTAGTCGTGATCCCCGTAAGGACCCGGGTTTTGGTGTTTTGCATCAGCTTCAAACTTTACAGGGTTGCCGCAACGCGACGTTCAGATTCAAGATATTCCCGTGACTGCATTTCCAGCAGTCGAGACACCGTTCGGTGGAACTCGTTCGACATGGGACCCTCGGTATACAGCGCCTCGGGCTCGCATTCGGCCGAAATAATGAGTTTAACTTTGTGATCGTAAAACACGTCGACCAACCAGGTAAACCGACGGGCTTCAGACGCTTGACGGACCGTCATTTTGGGGACATCGGACAAAATCACGGTCTGAAAACGACTGGCCAGATCAAGATAATCATTCTGAGACCTTGGGCCACCACATAAGGTCGCAAAATCAAACCACACCACACTACCACTGAGTGCAACCGCTTTTAACTCGCGTTTTTCAACGGTCAAAACGGGCTTCATGGCCGCAGTGTCAGACAACTGCTCAAAGGCATGCTGAAGTTCTGTTCGGGTTTCGGGGGTGATTGGCGATAAATAGACCCGCACCTGCTCTAGTGCACGGCGGCGATAATCGGTTCCGGTATCGACATTCATGATGTCCATACGCTCTTGAATGAGTTTGATGGCCGGGATAATGCGATCACGATGCAAGCCGTCGGGGTACAAGGTTGAAGGCTCGTAGTTTGACGTCATGACAAACGACGTACCGAGCTCGAACAGCCTGAACAACAAGCGATGCAGGATCATGGCGTCCGCGACATCAGACACATGAAATTCATCAAAGCAAATGAGGCGATAGCGCTTGGCAATACGACGTGCAACTTCATCAAGCGGGTCTTGCTGGCCCTTGACCTCATCGAGTTGCTGGTGAACCCCGCGCATAAATTCGTGAAAGTGCAGACGCCCTTTTCGTTTCAATGGAACAGTTGCGTAAAAAGCATCCATCAGAAAGCTTTTGCCACGCCCTACCCCACCCCACAAATAAACACCGCGAGGAATATCAGGGCGGCGAAACAGCTTTTTAAGGGTGCTGGAACGCGCCTGTTTGTAGACGACCCAGTCATCATAGAACTGCTGCAGACGATCGATCGCTGCCAGCTGGGCGACATCAGGGGCATACCCGCGCTCGGCGAGCGCGTGGTGATAGTATTCTTTTACATTCATGGCATTGGAATGCAAAAAAGGGGCTGGTTGCCCCTTTTTTGCTTGAATGGTCAGGTGTTGTGAATCACAACAACCCGATCAGAAGTTAAGCGAGCGCTTGTCAACGGCAAGAGCAGCCTCTTTAACCGACTCGGACAATGTCGGGTGAGCATGACAAATACGAGCGATATCTTCGGCAGCACCACGGAACTCCATAATGGTGACGGCTTCAGCGATCAGTTCAGAAGCGCTGGGACCAATAATGTGAACACCCAGAACTTCGTCGGTTTTGGCATCAGCAAGAATCTTGACAAAACCTGTGGTATCGCCCAAAGCACGGGCACGACCATTGGCCAGGAACGGGAAGCTGCCAGCACGGTATTCAATACCTTGCGCCTTGAGTTGCTGCTCGGACTTACCTACCCATGCAATTTCAGGTGACGTGTAAATAACACTGGGGATGGTTCCGAAATTGACATGACCATGTTGACCGGCAATACGCTCGGCCACAGCAACACC
>CAYTSJ010000430.1:0-2122 GCA_964440385.1 uncultured Pusillimonas sp.
TACCATCATCATGAATGCCACTCGTCGTGCTGATGGCACGTGGGTTTCTGTGGCCAATGAACAAATCTTCAAAAACAAGAAACTGCTGGACACGATCTACAAAAACGAAATGGCGGCGTATTTGGAAAAAGCCGGATATGCGCTGCGCTATGAAAAAGACAATTTCGAACTGGCCAATATCAGCCGTGAACAGATTGAACACTTTTCCAAACGAGGCATGACGGTTGAGGCTGAGCTGGCCAAGATGGGCAAATCGCGTAAAACCGCCTCCCATGAGCTAAAGCAAACCATTACCCTGGCCACGCGAAATGCCAAACGTCCTGAAATAACTCGTGAAGACTTACAAAAGGGATGGGAAAAAGAAGCCAAAGACCTGGGCATCGACTTTACGGCCGCGAAACGACCCGTCGAACTTACCAAGCCAGGCCATGACAAAACGACCCCCGGCACACCTGGCTCATCTTCTAATCCGGATGAAAAGCAGCCGGGTGTACCTTTGCACCAGCCCTCACCAGGGTCACCCAATACGGTTAGCAGCGAACTTCAGCAGAACATTGCCGATCAGTGTGTCGCCTGGGCAATCAGGCACCATGCCGAACGTGAGGCCATCATTCGCGAGTCTGCCTTGAAAGAACTGGCACTGAGGCACAGCATGGGCACTGGTATATCGTTGAAACACATTCAACAGGCTATTGAACGCTCAATCAAAGCCGGTCACCTTGTCCAAGGTGCGCACGTTTACTGTTCTAACGACGTCGCAGATACAAAAACAGCTTTATCGCGGGAAGAGTGGGTAAAACGTCTAGTTCGAGAAGGTTCCACCCTCTCCGAAGCACGTCAGAATGTGCGACGAGCGATTGCTACGGGAAGCCTGACCCTTGATGAGGCACGGTATACAAGCCAGGCTGCTCGCGAGCTCGAAAAGCGAATTCTTCAGATCGAGCGTGAAGGTCGAGAGAAGGTTGAAGCCATCATGACGCCAGACGTAATCAAGCAAAAACTTGATGGCAAAGGTCTCAAGCCTGGGCAACTGGCGGCCGCCGATCTCATTCTGGGGACTAATAATCGAATAATTGGCGTGCAAGGGCTTGCCGGTGTGGGCAAGTCATTTATGCTCAATGAGGTCAAGAAAGTCATCGAATCTGCCGACTACACCGTTAAATCCGTCGCGCCCTATGGAACTCAAGTTAAAGAACTTCGTGGCATTGGCGTTGAAGCCGTCACTGTGGCTTCGATGCTTGAGGCCAAACAAGGCCGATTCCAGCTCGATAGCAAAACAATCCTTGTCATTGATGAAGCCGCTGTAGTCCCGACTCGTCAAATGGAAAAGATTTTCAAACAAGCCGAAAGCGCTGGCGCGCGCGTCGTCATGCTGGGCGACAGAGACCAAACCAAGGCCATTGAAGCCGGTAAACCTATGGATCAATTACAAAAGGAAGGCATGCAAACAGCGCTTATGGGGGATATCATTCGCCAAAATGATCCGCTGCTTCGCGAGGCTGTCGAATTAGCGGCTCAAGGTCGGGCCTCTGAAGCCCTGCACATCATCCAGTCCAAACTTAATTCAGTCATCGAAATTCGGGATAACAGCGACCGCTATAACGCGATAGCCGAACAATATGTTGCTCTTGATCACGCCAGACGTAAAGACACGCTAATCATCACTGGCACCAACGCATCGCGCAATGAACTCAATGACTTGGTTCACAAAAACCTTGGCTTACAAGGGCGAGGATTTGAGTTCAACCTACTCACCCGGGTGGACACGACGCAAGCGCAACGACGATCTGCTCGTTATTACGAGGTGGGGACAGTCATTCAACCTGAACGAGATTACCGAAATGGACTGCTTGCAGGTAATCAGTACAAAGTGACTAGCGTAGATACTCAGCGCAACCGCATCCAAGTTGCGAATTTACAAACGGGTGAACTCGTTGACTTCAACCCTTCTCGCACCACCAAGCTGTCAATTTATGAACTTCGTGAAGCTGAACTAAGTGCCGGCGACAGCGTTCGGATCACACGCAATGACGCCAAACTGGATCTGGTCAACGGTGAACGCTACGAAGTACTTGCAGTTACGCCTACCACGGTGACGATTGGCAAAAGGACTGACGACGGG
>CAYTSJ010000431.1:0-2110 GCA_964440385.1 uncultured Pusillimonas sp.
TTGCTTGACTTGTCGATTCCCGCCTTATTCACGATTGCTTTTGTGCTCTCGTTTTCAAGTACGGTGTTTGCGGTCAAGACCTTTGAAGATAAAGGGGACATGACCACCTTTTACGGCAAGATGGCGATCGGCATTCTGGTCATGCAAGACGTTTTTGCCGTTCTATTCCTCGCCGTCAGTGAAGGCAAGTACCCGTTACCCTGGTCTGTGGTTGTGTTGTTGTTATTCGTTCCTTTTGTACGGCGCCAATTATTCAAATTGCTTGATGCATCGGGGCACGCCGAGCTGTTGGTTTTGTGTGGTTTGTTTCTGGCACTGGCACCTGGTTTCGAGTTGTTTTCGATGGTGGGGCTCAAAGGAGACCTGGGGGCGCTGATTGTGGGGGCCTTGCTGGCCGCTCATCCAAAAGCCGCCGAATTGTCCCGGTCTTTGTTCAGTTTTAAAGAGCTCTTGCTGGTTGGTTTTTTCCTATCTATTGGCATGGAAGGCTTGCCAACTCTCGATATGCTGATTCTTGCCGCGGTGCTGTGCCTGTTGATCCCGGTGAAATCTTTTCTTTATTACTTTGTGATCAGCCGCTTTGGCCTGCGAGATCGCACCTCGACATTGGCCGCTTTGAGCCTGGGTACCTATTCCGAATTTGGCCTTATTGTCGCGGCCCTGGGCGTCAAACAGGGCTGGCTCAGTTCATCGTGGTTGATGGTGATGGCGTTGTGTGTCAGTTTGAGCTTCGCGGCTGCAGCCCCGTTCAACGCACGTTCTGAAAGTGTGTACCGGCGATTGAAGCCTTTTACGGGCTGGCTGCGAACTACACGCGTTCATCCTCATGACCGCACAATGGATACGGGTAACGCCCGCGTGCTTGTGATTGGTATGGGTCGGGTGGGGGCTCGTGCCTACGATGAATTGAGCACTCGTTTCGAAGGTGGTGTTGTGGGTATTGAACATAATCCTCAACGCGTCGACATTCAGAGGGCGGCGGGGCGCAACGTGATTCTGGGTGATGCCACTGATTCTGACTTCTGGTTAAAACTCAGTGCGGGGCACGATATGGTCATGATTGTGCTTGCCATGCCTAACCACCATAGCAATACCTTTGCGGCGCATCAGATCCGTAATGTGGGGCTTTCGGGCAAAGTGGTTGCCATTGCCAAGCATGTTGATGAGGTCAACGAGCTTGAAGAGCTCGGGATACCGTCGTTCAATATGTATCAAGAAGCCGGGGGGGGCTTGGCGCGTCGTGCACTGGAAGCCATTGATGAGGAGACCGCAAAGCCGACATCACCAGAGCCTTCGTTGGGTCGCGTTACGTAATAGTGTGAACAAACGGATTGCGGTAGGGCCAGATTGCGGGTCAAACACGTTTTGCGTCGTTCTTGTAAACCGTTTTTATTACAAATATCCGGGTAAACCCGCATTAAAAAACCCGTTTAAACTTTGATCAACTCGTGCAAAATAGCGAATTCTAAATAATTTAGGTTTCAACTAAAGGAGATTCCATGAGCACCGCCAACACTCTTGCTCAGCTGGCCGCCGGCAATTTCAAAGTCGTCGACCTGACCCACACCCTGTCGCCCGACTTTCCCGCATTGCAGCTTCCCCCTGAGTTCGGTCAGGTATGGGCATTCAAGATGGAAACCATCTCCCATTACGACGAGAAAGGTCCAGGCTGGTACTGGAACAATTTCACCTGTGGTGAGCACACGGGTACTCACTTCGATGCGCCTGCGCACTGGGTAACCGGTAAAGACTATCAACAAAACACAGTCGATACCATTGACCCTAAAAACTTCATTGCTCCGGCAGTGGTTGTTGATGCAAGCGCCGAGGTTGCTGCCAACGAAGACTGGGTTCTCACTGTCGACTTCCTGAAAAAGTGGGAAGAAAAGCATGGTCGCATACCTGCAGGCAACTGGGTCCTGTTCCGTACAGGTTGGGCTGCCCGTCTGGCAAAAGATCCTGCGTCTTACGTCAATGCTCGTGAAGATGGTCCTCACACACCCGGGCCTTCACAAGAAGCCGTTGAATGGTTGATCAAAGAGCGTGATGTCCACGGTTTTGGCGTTGAGACCATCAACACCGATGCGGGTCAATCTTTCGCATGGCCCAT
>CAYTSJ010000432.1:0-2105 GCA_964440385.1 uncultured Pusillimonas sp.
CGAGTTCGGTGTCCATTTCGTTGAAGATCGAAGCAATTGCTTCTTGTTCTTCCCTAACTGGGATTGAAAACTGTAACTTGTTGAGTGCAGCAAGGTTGACCACTTGTTGGGCAGAGCCTGCACTTGGTGCTAGAACCATTCTTCTGCCATCAGGTGAGTTGAGCATGCAAACCAGATAGTCGGGGCTAACCCTATCGTTCAATCTTAAAAGACCTACTGCGCGAGAAATATTGCTTCCGATTAGTTCATCCGGGATTTTTGCCGATGCACCGGGATAACCAACCAAGGCTATGACAACATCATTCTTGGTTAATACAGTTCTGCTGTACTCGGCAGATTTTTCAAGTGAGACCATGGGCAATTCATTGTTAATTGATCCATCAAAAATATCTCCACCTCTCAGCATCTTTACGCCGTTTTGAATAAATGCGCCAGCTGTAACAATGCCGTAGGTTGCCGGCATTGTTAGTACGTCTCTCATAGTAATTGTTGACCACTCCCTACCAAACCCCGGCAGCCGTCGCTTGCCGGTGAGCAACTCCTGCATGGCGCCTTGTTTGATCTGGCGCTTTTTGGCGATGAGTTGATCCAGCGATTCGATGAGGGCATCGGCATCGCTCAAGGCTTCTGCAATCTCAACCTGTTCTGCTTTGGTGGGTAAAGGGATAACTATCTTAGCGAGATCTCTACTATAAATAGCAGCAACACTTGTCGTTCCAGTAGCAATACCACGCAGATTGGTAATAGATTTCGCGGTATTCAGGATGAAATTCATGAATGCACTTGATGAAACCCGCTGCTCATCAAAATCCATTCTCATTATGTTGGAGTTGAAATATGCCTCTGGAAGTTCTTCTTTCCAAATCGCCACTTTCCCAACAAGCTCAAGAGTATTTCTGGTGTTAAACAGAACATCACCATCGCACAACCTATCCCGAACAGCGGGTGACTGCTTGGAATCGACAAAATCCAGTTTATCGAGCTTGATAGTGCCACGCCCTAAATTTCCCATCTTTATCAACGGCCAACGCGTTGGTATTTCACTATTTTTATAGTTCCCACCAAGTTGCATCGACTTTAATATTTGACCTAGTTCAGGCGTTGACCAGTCTCCCGGGATCACCCCCACCTCGGTCTGTTTGTACCCAGGCTTCAATTCCATACAAACCCCATCTTCTCTAGATGCTGGTTCACCTTGGCCTCCAGTTCCGCCACGCGACTGGCCATCTGCGGCATGGGCGTGTCATAGCGATCGGCCAGCTCCTTCACCCGCTGCGTCAGCGCCTGGCTGATGCGGTCCATTTCGCCGTGGATGGCGGTGCTGAGGGTAGCCAGCCATTTGTCATCCACCACCAGCGCCTTGATGTTCGCTTCGCTCAGTTGGGGGTAGTGGGCATAGGCCTTGGCGTCGAGTGCGGCCTCGGCATCTTTCAGGCGCTTCTTCAACTCAGCCTCTTCCTTGGCCAGCTTGAGCCAGCGGTTCAGCACCTCAGCCTCTTCCCTGGCATCCGCGTCGCCGTTGATTTCGCGCAGCCGGTCGGTCACGCTGGCCTTGTTGATCTTGTCGAAGCCTGAGAACGCTGCATCGTCGCCGCTGTGCTCTTCTTCCAACTCGGTAAGTTGGGCGGTGATGCTGTCGAGGCTGGCCGTCAATTCATCAATGGCGGCTTGGTCTTTGGCGAAGTAGCGCGCCACGATCAGCGCCTTGGGCACCAGGTCGCAGGCCCAGCCCTTATCCACGGTTTTGGTGACTTTGCCTTCCTTGTTCTTCTTGACTTCAATCACACGGTAGGTTTCTGCCTTCCAGCCGTCGGCGGCAATCAGATAGGCATCGTCCTGCATGGTGGTGGCCCAGTAGTCCATGAGATGCTGGTACACGGCGTACTCGTCGATGAGCGGCTGGCCGGTGTAGTGGGCAAGCAGGTTTTCGGACAGTTCGACAATCAGGTGCTTGGGGTGGAAACCGGGCTGCAGAGCTTTGAGTTTGGGGGCTGTTTGCTGCTGCCAGCCATCAAACAGGGCGTTCATGCGGCCAATGAAGGCGGCGAACTCGGGGTGTTCGTAAATGGTGCTTTTGATCGCGGTCTTGTCCACGGTCAGCGACA
>CAYTSJ010000433.1:0-2104 GCA_964440385.1 uncultured Pusillimonas sp.
GGTATTGATGCCGACCCCTCGAAGCGTGTGCGTGCCACTGTGGTCGACTTCATTACGCCTGAAACTGAAAGTTCGCATTGGTATTTCTGGGGGTTTGCGCGCAACTTCAAGGCTGATGATGCTGAATTGACGGCAACCATCCGTGAGGGGCAAGGCCGGATTTTTGGCCAAGACCTGGATGTTCTTGAGGCCCAGCAGCGTAACCTCCAGGCTTGGCCCAATCGTCGTTTGTTGATGCTGAATATTGATTCAGGTGGCGTACAATCTCGTCGCGTCCTTGATCGATTGCTCAAGGCAGAAAAAGAAGAAAGCTCCGCGGCCGTCTAGGTCCGATCGTTTGCTTGCAGGCGGTTGGTCGGCGGTTTAACTGTCGCCCATCGCTTGTGGGCATACTTACTTCATACAACAAAATGACTCAATTATCTGTAAAAGTTGTCAGCAAAGTCGTCGAAGCTATTGATATCGTCAGCCTCGAGTTGGCCAGTACTGATGGCAAGCCACTGCCATCTTTCAGTGCTGGTGCCCACATTGATGTTCATCTGCCAGGCGGCATTATTCGACAGTATTCTTTGCTTAATGACGCTTCCGAGCAGCACCGTTACGTTATCGGCGTCTTGAAAGACCCGGAATCTCGTGGCGGCTCGATTGCTGTGCACGACAAGGTCAATGTGGGTGACATCCTGCAAATCAGTGCGCCCCGTAATCACTTTGAACTGGTTCCAGCGCAGCGTACCCTGTTGTTTGCAGGGGGTATCGGCGTCACACCTATTTTGTGCATGGCTCACCGCCTGAGCCAGACCAGTGCCGAATTTGAAATGCACTATTGCACACGTTCGCCCGATCGTACGGCCTTCCAGAAAGACATTCAGGCGTCTAAATTTGCCGATCGCGTGCATTTTCACTTCGATAGCGGTAGTGATGACCAGAAACTGAACCTGAAAGCCTTGGTTGCGGGTCCGTCGTCTTCAACGCACTTGTATGTGTGCGGTCCATCCGGTTTCATTGACTACGTCGTTAACACGGCTAAAGAAGCGGGTTGGTCTAGCGAACAGATTCACTTCGAGTATTTTGGTGCCGCCGACATCGATACCAGTGGCGATCAGGCCTTCAAGGTCAAAATTGCCAGCACGGGTGCCGTTTTTGATGTTGAAGCAGACCAGTCAATCACCCAGGTCCTTGAGGCTAATGGGGTGTTTGTTCCGGTGTCGTGCGAAGAAGGTGTTTGCGGTACGTGCCTGACACGTGTACTTGAGGGTGTGCCAGAACACCGCGATATGTATCTTACAGAGGCCGAACAGGCCGCCAATGACCAGATCTTGCCATGTTGTTCGCGAGCCAGGTCGTCAGTGCTGGTTCTTGATTTATAAGATCTTTGCGCCAATCCAGCGGCCCGATAGATTCACGGGCCGCTGGATTAAAAAATAAACAAGATCTACCCGAGGAGCTTAATGATGTTCCATCTTTTTCAAGACGACTTAAGGTCGTCTTTATTATTGTTGTTTCGGAGGCCACCATGTTAAGTAATCTGGTTGGTGTTCTTTTCGACGGTGTCGCCTTTGGGGCGCTGCTGTTTCTGATCAGCGTAGGCTTGTCGATCACCATGGGCCTGATGAATTTCGTCAATCTGGCGCACGGTGCTTTTGCCATGCTGGGTGGTTACGTCTGTGTCGAGTTGATGAACCAGATGGGTGTGCCATTCCTGGCCACTTTGCCGCTTGCATTTATTGCTGCAGCCGTCGCCGGCTTTGTCCTCGAGCGTACACTCTATCAAAGACTTTACCGTGCCAGTGCACTGGATCAGGTACTGTTTTCAATTGGTCTGGTCTTCATGGTCATTGCGGCTGCCACATTTGTGTGGGGGCCAACCCAGCAGCCCGTGTTCTTGCCTGACTTCCTCAAGGGGCAAATTTCGATATTTGGCATTGGTCTGGGGGTTTACCGTCTGTTCCTGATTGGTGTGGTGGTGCTGGTCACTATTGCCCTGGGCCTCATTATCGAGCAGACCCGTTTTGGAGCCATGATTCGCGCGTCGGTAGATAACCCGCAGGCTTCTGCGGGCATGGGTATCAACGTGAATCGCGTGTTCAGCCTGACGTTTGCGCTG
>CAYTSJ010000434.1:0-2093 GCA_964440385.1 uncultured Pusillimonas sp.
CCTTTGATTATGTCCGTGAAATTTTCACTGACTTTCATGAAATGCACGGTGATCGCATGTACGCGGATGACCAGTCCATTGTGGGCGGGTTGGCGCGTTTTAATGGCACGCCGTGTATGGTCATTGGTCATCAGAAAGGGCGTGATACCAAAGAGCGGTCCATGCGTAATTTCGGTATGCCGCGTCCCGAAGGGTATCGCAAGGCATTGCGTCTGATGCGCCTTGCGGAAAAATTCCGCTTGCCTGTGTTTACCTTTGTGGATACCCCCGGCGCCTACCCGGGTATCGGTGCCGAAGAGCGCGGTCAGTCTGAGGCCATTGGCCATAACCTGTATGCCATGGCTGAACTGAAAGTCCCCATTATTTCCACCATCATTGGCGAAGGGGGTTCGGGCGGAGCGTTGGCGATTGCCGTGGGCGATGTCGTCATGATGCTGCAGTATGCAACCTACGCCGTCATTTCTCCCGAAGGCTGTGCTTCGATTTTGTGGCGCAGTGCCGACAAGGCGCCGGTAGCCGCCGAGGCCTTGGCCATCACAGCGCCACGTCTCAAAGAACTGGGCCTGATCGATCGTGTGGTCAACGAGCCTGTGGGCGGCGCGCATCGCGACCCTAAAACCATGGCGAACCAGCTCGGTCGCGCCCTGGCCGATGCCTACCGTCAGGTTTCCAACATGACCACCGAGCAAATGCTCGAGCATCGCCTGCAACGTCTCATGTCTTATGGTCGTTACAGCGAATCGCGGAGCTGATTTTTTCAGGTTTGCCTGAACACAGTATGTCGGCCGTTCCAGACAGGCTGCTTCAAAAGATTCATGCCGCGCTGGCGGGTGAGTTCGGGTCATCCCGGGATTGCGGTGCCCCGGAGCCTGGCATGACGCGTCAACGTTTCGGGGTGGCGATCAGTGGTGGCCCCGATTCTGCAATGCTCGCTGTGGCGGCCGCTGACTGCGCAACGTCTTGCGGCCTTGAACTTCATCTTTTCCACATTCATCACGGCCTGCAACGGGTTGCTGATGAGTGGCAGCATCGTGTTCATGATCTTTCCCATCAACTTGCCGTTCCCTGTCATAGCCGGCGTGTGGTGGTGCAAAGCGCCAGCGGTAAAGGGGTAGAAGCGGCAGCGCGTGAGGCCCGTTATACGGCGCTGGCCGATTTGGCCAGACAAGCGGGGGTGCAGGTCATGCTGTTGGGGCATCATCAGCACGATCAAGCGGAAACAGTTTTGTTGCGCCTGCTACGGGGGGCAGGGCCGGCGGGGCTGTCGGCCATGTCAGTGCGTTCCGAACGCGAAGGTCTGGTGTACTTGCGGCCCTGGCTTGATGTGGGCCGTGACGATATCTTGCAGGTTGCTGACCGCTATGCCCAAGAAACGGGCTGGCAATACGTCACCGACCCAACCAATACACAAGACCGCTATACCCGGGCTGCCGTACGTCAGCGTCTGGCGCCCGTACTCGATGAGCGTTGGCCGGGTTGGCGCGATCGCCTGGTCAGGCATGCTGAACAGGCGTCGCAAACCCGTGAAGTCCTTGATGAAGTCGCCCATGCCGATTTAATGGCGCTGGACTTCTCTGAGCAAGACCGAAGTTTCTCTTTGCTGGCGTGGCGTGGCTTGTCGGCTGCGCGACAGGCGCTGGTGTTGCGTTACTGGCTGGGCCTGCAGGGCTCTCCGATGCCTTCGCAGGCACGGCTTGAAGCACTGATGCGCCAATTGCGCCAATTGCATGCCCTCGGGCATGACCGGGCCTTGCAGTTGCAGCATGCCGGGTCAACCATTGCGTGTCGACGCGGCAGGGTATTGCTTGTTGACCGGGAATTGCCTGTTAATCAAGGCGGTCCAACCCTTTAATGTTAAAATATTACGCTTTAATATCTACCTGCAATGTGCGGGTAGTCGTCCTTTTTGCAGAGTAAAAGATGTCCCTGATTGTTCACAAATACGGTGGCACTTCAATGGGCTCGGTCGAGCGCATTCAAAATGTTGCACGTCGCGTCGCAAAATGGCACGCCGCTGGCCACCAGGTCGTGGTCGTTCCGTCCGCCATGTCGGGTGAAACCAACCGCTTGCTGGGTTTGGCCAACGAGATTGC
>CAYTSJ010000435.1:0-2091 GCA_964440385.1 uncultured Pusillimonas sp.
GAATTCGTAGGAAGCGGGCTCGACCCAATAGCCACCGTCTTCGGGCGTACCAACGTACTTAGGCTTGGTGGCATCCAAGTCTGTGTAGGCATGTTGGGTGTAGGCTCTGCAATAGTCGGGTTGGTCATCGCCAATCACAACGTATTCCTTGCCTTTCTTATCGACTTTGTAGGTTTGCAGTACCTGATTGAGTGATGAGGCATCACACCGTCCGGCCCCTTGCGAGATCGCCTGTACCAGAGACGACATCGCGGGTGTCTGGCTGGCCACAGGGCATTGCTGCAAGAAATCAAGCCTGGCTTTGAGCGTGTCAGAAAATTTCTTCTTGCTGATACCAAAGTAGTGGGCAAGTGCAGGGCTGCAGGCACCTATCGAACCGCCGGCACTTGAAGACAAACATAACAGCGCCTCGCAGGCCAACCGGGTTGTTCCGGTGAAGTACGAGGAATTATCTGATTGAGCATGTACAGTGCCAGCGGTCAGTGCGCTGGCCAGCGTGAGCAGACATGCAGAGAACGGTTTTAAGCGACTCATGTGGCTTCTCCATAGATCGGATTTGATTTCTTGATTGAGCAGATATGAATTCAGTACAACTCCCACTCCATCCGGTGACCTTGTCCTATGGACTGCGGCACTATCAAAAAGCGGTGTCGATTCTGAAAAAAGGTTATGAACAAGAGCGTTACCGAGTGGCACAGCTCGTACGCTCAGATTTAGGAGCGAAATTCGTTCACGAAATAACCAGCGTCGACATTGCGAGCTATCGAGACCTGCGCTTGCAGTCGCTGAATTCGAAGACTGGTCAGTTGTTATCGCCAGCGACAGTTCGACTGGAGATGTCGCTGTTGTCCAACTTCTTTGATTTGGCCCGAATCGAGTGGGGCTTTACGGCCAGCCCTAATCCGTGCGCAGATGTTCGAAAACCCAAGCCACCACCTGGCAGGGAGCGGCGATTAACCGCCCGAGAAGAGCGGCTCATACTCCGATATGCGGCGGGTCATTTAAATCCCGAGTTGTATTCGATTGTCGTCATCGCCTTGAGTACAGCGATGCGCCAATCTGAAATCCTTGGATTGCGCTGGGAGCACATCAATTTCAGAACTCGGGTCGCTCACTTACCTGAGACAAAGAATGGGTCTAAACGCGATGTGCCTTTGTCGCCGCGTGCCAGGGAGGCAATAACGCGAATTGGCGTAAAGCCCGAGGGAAAGGTATTTGCCTATACAAAGCACGGCATCAAATCAACATGGCGCTTCATGATGCAAAAGCTGTCGATTGTTAACCTTCATTTTCATGATCTGCGTCATGAGGCCATTTCCCGGCTCTTTGAGTTGGGAACATTGGACATGATGGAAATCGCGGCAATATCAGGGCATAAGTCAGTTTCGATGCTAAAGCGGTATACCCACCTGCGCGCTAATCGACTCGTACATAAATTGGAGGGCAATCGGAACAAAGCGCGTTTGGCGGTTATGCGTGATATCGTCCCGTACCCAGGAATTGTTGCAAGCACTTCTACGGGGATCTCAATTTCATTCCCAGACTTTGTTGATCAAGAGTTGCGCATTGACCGAACCACTTTAGAGGAGGCGATACCTGCAGCAAGAAACGCTTTGCTTCGAACGCTACTGTCAGCCATCCGGGAGGGCAGAAAACTTCCTACGCCTGATGAGTTTTTGCTTGATGCGCAAGCAGATGACGTACTGATCGTCGATCCAATGGCTGAGGCTTGATACTTTTTTGACGTAAAAGTGCCAAGATTTTGAGGCAATTTTGCCAATCCGGAGTGTGGGCGCAACAGTTTGCAGGATTCAACTTTTTTGAGTTCGATGTGACGTATATGAACACCGGCTACGGTTCAATGAATCTTGGAATGTATAGATTTTGTTCAATTTCGAGCATTGGTGGTGAGAGACCACACGGAGCCGTTATTAGGACAAGCATCTGGCCTGACGTCTTGGGCAGATACCCGTTTCAAGCTTCATGGAATGGCTATTCAGCTGCCATGAACCTTCGTGTGACTTGTATTAACTAACTTGCCAATCCGGTATCTGGAGAAAATCAAAGGGACCTCCTGACAACTGGTTTGTT
>CAYTSJ010000436.1:0-2089 GCA_964440385.1 uncultured Pusillimonas sp.
GCACGCCTGCGGGCACGATGGTCACGTCGCCATGTTGCTTGCCGCCGCACGCTATCTGTCGCAGCACCGCGACTTCCCCGGGGTCATTTATCTGATTTTCCAGCCTGCCGAAGAAGGTTTCAGTGGCGCCAAGCGCATGATTAAAGAAGGCCTCTTCGATCTTTTCCCCGCTGACGCCGTTTTTGGCATGCACAATTGGCCAGGGCTGCCAGAAGGCAGCTTCGGCATATCGTCTGGCGCGATCATGGGCAGCAGCAATAACTTTGAAATCGTTCTTGACGGAAAAGGAGCCCATGCTGCCATGCCTAATCTGGGGCACGACCCTATCATGGCCGCAGTACATCTGGTGCAATCGCTTCAAACCACGATCACGCGCAATCTCGACCCCCTTGAGCCTGCCGTACTCAGTGTGACCCAGTTTCATAGCGGTACTGCTGATAACGTCATCCCGGAACGTGCTGAAGTGCGAGGCACCGTACGTACGCTGTCTGAATCTGCGCTCGACCTGATTGAAGGACGTATGCGAGACATCGTCGAACATACATCAAAAGCGTTCAACTGCAAGGCAAAGTTCACCTTCTCCCGCGAATATCCTCCTACTATCAATCACCCCAAAGAAGCAGCGCTGTGTACACAGGTCGCAAAAGATCTGGTAGGTGACGCCTTGGTATTTGAAAACATCAAGCCATCCATGGGGGCTGAAGACTTCGCGTTTATGCTGAAAGAAAAACCCGGGTGTTATCTCTGGATCGGTAACGGTGACGGAGACCACCGCACACGCGGCCATGGTTTAGGCCCCTGCACGCTACATAACGGCAGCTACGACTTCAATGACAATCTGCTGCCCATCGGCGCCAGCTTCTGGGTCAACCTGGCCCAACGCTGGCTGGCAGCCAACGCCAAGGCATGAAAGGCGCCTGAACAATGCAGCAAACTACCAACGACAATCCTCCGGTCGGTCAGGCCGTCGATATTCCAAAGCGCCTTGACCCGGAAGATGCGCAACTCGCCTTGCAAAAGCTGCAGACGATACTCAAACGCCAGGAAGTGGTCGAAATCCTGACGCATCGCCAGTACGAAGAGAGCGACAAATCGAATTTGCTCGAGGGGATACTGCACCGTCAGCACGAGAACGAAATCAGGTCGATCATCAATGATCTGCATCCGTCAGACATCGCCTTCATTCTTGAGTCGCTGCCCGTTGATGAGCGCCAGGCCGTCTGGCAATTGGTCAACCCCGAGTTTGACGCCGACGTTTTGCTGGAAATTGCCGACTGGGCGCGCGAATCCCTGATCAAGTCAATGGACCACCAAGACCTGGTGGCCGCAACCGAGGCAATGGATGCCGACGAAATTGCCGACCTGGTCGATGACTTGCCTGCTGCGGTGGTTGCCGAAGTTCAAAAGGGCTTGACCGAGGAAGAGCGCGCCCAACTCATTGAGGCGATGGGCTACCCTGAAGGGACTGTGGGCGCCATCATGGACTTTGAGATGGTCAGGGTACGAGAAGATGTTTCGCTAGAGGTTGTACTGCGCTATTTACGGCGTCTTCAAGAATTACCTGATCATACCGATCAAATTTTCGTGGTTGACCGTGAAGACAAGTTACTGGGCGCTCTGCCCGTCTCGAAACTCTTGGTCAGCGAACCAGAAATTGATGTGAAAGAGGTGATGCAGAAAGACTTTCTGACGTTGAACCCGCTGGATGCCGACGCAGATGCCGCCGGGGCTTTCGAGCGCTACGATCTGGTGTCTGCACCCGTTGTTGACGATCACAGTCGTCTGATCGGCAGGGTAACCATTGCCGATGTCGTCGATGTTATTCAAGAAGACTCGCAAGAACAGGAACTTTCCCGTGCGGGTCTGCAGGAAGAAGACATGTTTGCGCCAGTCATTGACGCCGTCAAAAACCGGGCCCCATGGCTGATGGTGAATCTGATGACGGCCTCAGTGGCTTCTTTTGTGGCCTCCCGCTTTGAGGGTACGGTCAGTCAGATCGTGATTCTGGCTTTTCTGATGTCGATTGTGGCGGGTCTCGGGGGTAACTCGGGTAATCAGACCATGACGATGGTGATCCGCGCCTTGGCGG
>CAYTSJ010000437.1:0-2082 GCA_964440385.1 uncultured Pusillimonas sp.
CGGCAAGTACGTCAATATCGCCAGCCGTGCTGCCAACTTCATCAACAAGTATTTTGAAGGCCAACTGGGCTATTCAGGCGACACCGACAGCCTGAAGTCAGACATCGCTGAAGTCACCCAGGCCGTTCAGAGCGACCTGGAAGCACGCGAATACGGCCGTGCCGTGCGTACCGCCATGGCCTATGCCGATCGCATCAATCAAGCCTTTGATGCCGCACAACCCTGGGTCATGGCCAAAGGGTTTGCCGACGCCAGCGCCGAACAAAAAGCGCAACTGCAAGATGTCTGCTCGCGCGCACTGGCCGGCTTCAAGGCCTTGACGGTCATGCTCAGCCCCATTCTGCCAACGCTGGCCAGCCAGGTCGCACAAGACTTGTTTGCCGATGCCACGCATTACGAATGGGCCGATGCCGTACGCTTGCCCGCACACATCAATGCGTTCAAACACCTGATGCAACGTGTCGACCCCAAAATGCTCGACGACCTGTTCGAACCCCCGGTCGTCGAAGCGCCCAAACCCGGCGGCGAAGAAATCGCCGAAACCATCGATTTCAAAGATTTTGCCAAAATCGACTTGCGTGTAGCAAAGATCGTCGAATGCACCGAGGTCGAGGGCTCCGACAAACTGCTCAAGCTCATGCTCGACCTTGGCGAAGGCCGTTTGCGCCAGATTTTCTCAGGCATCAAGTCAGCCTACCAACCGGTCGACCTGGTCGGTAAACTGACGGTTGTCGTGGCCAACCTGGCACCGCGCAAAATGCGATTCGGTGTTTCCGAAGGAATGGTTCTGGCCGCCAGCCATGCCGACGAAAAAACCGATGCAGGCATTTACATCCTTGAACCTTGGGCCGGCGCACAACCCGGCATGCGGATCAGCTGATGCACAAGCATTCTCACGGCCACTCGCATGGGCATAAACACCCTGACGACACCGAGGCCAAAAACGACCGCTATGCCCAGGGTCAATTCAGTACCTGGGTCAGTGTCGCGGTCAACATCATCCTGACGATTGCACAGGCCATCATCGGCGTCTTTGCCCAATCTCAAGCGCTGGTGGCTGACGCCATCCATTCGTTGTCCGATCTGCTGTCTGACTTTGTGGTCTTGGTGGCCAACAAGCACAGCCAGAAAGGGCCTGATGCCGACCACCACTACGGCCACCTTCGTTTCGAAACAGCGGCCTCTCTGGTACTGGGCGTCCTGCTGCTGGCTGTTGGCCTTGGCATGTTGTGGTCCGCCTTCAACAAATTGCAAAACCCCGAAGAGATCCAGAAAGTTCATTATGTCGCGCTGGTCGCTGGTGCATTAACCCTGGTCTGCAAAGAGCTCTTGTTTCGTTACCTTTTACGCGTCGGCGAACGGGTGCGATCCAGCATGTTGATCGCCAACGCCTGGCATGCGCGCTCTGATGCGGCCTCGTCTTTGGTGGTGGTTGTCGGCATCACCGCCAACCTGATGGGTTTGCCTATCGCCGACCCCCTGGCTGCACTGATCGTCGGCCTGATGGTGGGGCGCATGGGCTGGCAGTTTTTCCACAACGCTTTCAGCGACCTCATGGACCGTGCGGTCGATGAAGAAACCACTCAGCGTATCCGTGACCATTTACTGGCCACACCCGGGGTTTACGGGTTGCACGATCTGAAAACCCGCAAACTGGGTGACATGATCTGGGTAGAGGTTGACCTTGAAATGAACGGTCGGTTAACCATTGCCGAAGGCCACGACATTGCTGTTGAAGCCCGCCGCCGCGTCATGACCAACGAAGCCGTGCTCGACGTAATGACCCACTTTGACCCCGTGCAAGTCGATGATAACGGCAACGTCGTAAAGCCCATGTCGACCTGACTTCCCGGCGGCGCACTTGCCAAGGTCGCCGTTGATCATTCATTGGCCCGGCTGGAGACACACTATGACCAAGAACAACCCTCTGGAACTTGGCGACACGTCGCTACTGAAAACCCGCGGCTATATCAACGGACAATGGTGTGACGCTGACAGCAACCAGACGGTCGCTGTTCACAACCCGGCCACTGGCGCTGTACTGGCCCAGATTCCCCATATGGGTGGTGCGGAAACCGCACG